>JBEBBF010000136.1:0-2680 GCA_041158545.1 Pseudomonadota bacterium
AAAGGAGACGAGCTTGAAAGTACTGGTTCCCGTGAAACGGGTCGTGGATTACAACGTGAAGGTCCGGGTGAAGAGCGACGAAAGCGGCGTGGACCTGGCGAACGTGAAGATGTCGATGAACCCCTTCGACGAAATTGCCGTTGAAGAAGCGGTGCGGCTGAAGGAAGCCGGGGTGGCGACGGAAGTCGTGGTGGTCAGCTGCGGCGTTGCCGCCTGCCAGGAAACCCTGCGCACCGCGATGGCGATTGGCGCCGACCGGGGCATCCTGGTCGAGAGCGACGCCGAACTGCAGCCGCTGGCCGTGGCCAAGCTGCTCAAGGCGCTGTGCGACAAGGAACAACCGCAACTCGTCATCTGCGGCAAGCAGGCGATTGACGACGACTCCAACCAGACCGGGCAGATGCTGGCTGCGCTGCAAGGCTGGCCGCAAGCCACCTTCGCCTCGAAGCTGGTGCTGGCCGACGGCAAGGCCCAGGTCACCCGGGAAATCGACGGCGGTCTGGAAACCCTGGCGATCAGCCTGCCGGCGGTGGTCACCACCGACCTGCGGCTCAACGAACCCCGCTACGCCACGCTGCCGAACATCATGAAGGCCAAGAAGAAGCCCCTGGCCACCGTCAAGCCGGCCGACCTCGGCGTCGATGTCACCCCGCGGCTCACCACGCTGAAAGTCAGCGAACCGCCCAAGCGCAGCGCCGGCATCAAGGTGCCCGACATCGCCGTGCTGGTGGACAAGCTGAAGAACGAAGCCAAGGTCATCTGAGGAAAGGGACACCATGACCATTCTCGTCATTGCCGAACACGACAACAGCCAACTCAAGGCCGCCACCCGTAACGCCGTCGCCGCCGCCGTCAAGCTGGGCGGCGAACTGCACCTGCTTGTCGCCGGTGCCGGCTGCCAGGCCGTGGCCGCCCAGGCCGCGCAACTCGCCGGCGTCAGCCAGGTGCTGGTCGCCGACCACGCCGCCTACGCCGACCAGGTCGCAGAAAACCTCACGCCGCTGCTCGTCGGCCTCGCCGCCGGCTACAGCCACCTGCTGGCCCCGGCCACCACCAGCGGCAAGAACCTGATGCCGCGGGTCGCCGCGCTGCTCGACGTCGCGCAACTCTCCGACATCACCGGCATCATCGACGCCGACACCTTCATCCGCCCGATCTACGCCGGCAACGCGCTGGCCACGGTCAAGAGCGCGGACGCCAGGAAGGTCATCACCGTCCGCACCACCGCCTTTGACGCCGTCGCCGACGGCAACAACGCCCCGATCGCCGCGGCGACGCTGCCGGCCAACCCGGACTGCGGCCAATCGCAACTGGTCTCCCGCGAACTGACCAAGTCCGCCCGGCCGGAACTGGGCGCCGCCAAGATCATCGTCTCCGGCGGTCGCGGCCTCGGCAACGGCGAGAACTACCACCAGATGCTGGAACCCCTGGCCGACAAGCTGGGTGCCGCGCTGGGCGCCTCCCGCGCCGCCGTCGATGCCGGCTTCGTGCCCAACGACTACCAGGTCGGCCAGACCGGCAAGATCGTCGCGCCGCAGCTCTACGTCGCGGTCGGCATCTCCGGCGCGATCCAGCATCTGGCCGGGATGAAGGACTCCAAGGTCATCGTCGCCATCAACAAGGACCCCGACGCCCCGATCTTCCAGGTCGCCGATTACGGCCTGGTGGCGGATCTGTTCGAGGCGGTGCCGGCCCTGACTCAGGCGGTGTAAGCTTGCGGGTATGAATCTGCCGGAACACTTGCTGGAAGACTGGATTTATTGGTTGGCGTGGCTGCTCTGGGCGCCACTCTTCCTGCGTAGTGTCCGGCGGGCCGCCTGGCAGCGCCTGTCCGATGGGTCGATGACCCATTTCTGGTTGGGCAGCTGTGTGGTGCTGGTGCTCCTGTGGAGCATGAAGGCCGGGGTCCAGCCCGGCCTTGATCTGCACCTGCTCGGCGCCACGGTGATGGCGTTGTGCTTTGGTCCCGAGCTTGCCTTCATTGGTCTCAACCTGGTCCTGCTCGGGGTCTGTCTGAATGGCAGCAGCCATTTCTTCGCGTTTGCGCTGAACAGCCTGTTGCTGGGTGGGGTTGGTATCGGTGTCAGCCATGGGCTGTTGAGGCTGGGCAAGACCTTCCTGCCCCATCATTTTTTCGTCTACGTTTTCGTCAATGGTTTTTTCGGCTCGGCGCTGACGGTGTTCTGCGTCGGTCTGGTGTCTTCCCTGGTTCTGGCCGCCGGAGGCGCCTATGGTACGGAATACCTTTTTTCCGAGTACTTGCCGTATTTTTTACTTTTGGGTTTTTCCGAGGCCTGGCTGTCGGGCATGGTGATGACCCTGACCGTCGTGTATCGCCCGCAATGGGTCGCGACCTTTGACGACGCGAGTTATTTGGCCAACAAATAGTGTTTACAATGCGCGGGATTGGATTTTTTGGCGTCAGACCATGAATTTTCCCTATTTCCGTGCCCTTGTCGGTGCAATTCTGTGTGCTTCCGCCTGGGAAGCCGCGGCCCTCGGGCTAGGGGAAATGCGAACCGAATCGACGCTCGGCAGCCGCCTGGTTGCGAGCGTCGAAGTTTTTTTGACCGCCAAGGATCAGGTTGAAGCCGATTGTTTCCGGCTGTATGCCCCCTCCAGTTCGACCACTGATCTGCCCTGGGTGCGCCGGGGGAAAGTGGAGTTCCATCCCGGCAAG
>JBEBBF010000137.1:0-5127 GCA_041158545.1 Pseudomonadota bacterium
CACCGGGCTGGACCGGATCATCGCCGGCCACCCCAAGGGCCTGCACCTGCACATTTCCGAAGGCGGCCAGGGCCTTTCCGGTGGCCAGCGGCAACTGGTGGCGCTGACCCGGCTGCTGCTGCCGCAACGCAAGCTGCTGCTGCTCGACGAACCCACCGCGTCCATCGACGGGCCGCTGGAGGAATTCGTCGGCCAGAACCTGTTCGGCAGCCTCGGCCCCGAAGATTCCCTGGTGATGATCACCCACAAGACGCCGCTGCTGCGTCACGTCAGCCGCATCATCGTCATGGATCGCGGCCAGATCGCCATGGACGGCCCCCGCGACGCGGTGCTGGCCAAACTGATGCAAAAACCCAACCCGGCATAGGAAACACGACATGTCTGAAGCAATGGACGGCAGCAGGAAAATCCTCTGGGCCAGCATGGCCGCACTGGCGCTCTTTCTGGCCTGGGCCTCGTTCGCGGAAATCGACCAGCTCACCCGCGCCACCGGCCAGATCATCGCCAGCAAGCACAGCCAGATCATCCAGTCCGCCGACGGCGGCATGCTGGAAAAACTGCTGGTGAAGGAAGGCGACAAGGTCGAACGCGGGCAATTGCTCGCGGTCCTCGACAAGACCCGCGCCGCCGCCGCCTTCATGGAAAGCCAGGCCAAGGCCTACGCACTGGCGGCCCAGGTGGCGCGGCTGCGCGCCGAAGTCTTCGGTGGCCAGCCCAAGTTCCCGCCGGAAGTGCAGAAGCACCACCCGGAATTCGTCAGCAACCAGAAATCCCTGTTCGAACGCCGGCAAAAGGCCATCCGCGAAGACCTGCAGGCGCTGGAACGCTCGCAGGCGCTGGTCAAGAAGGAACTGGCGCTCAACGAACCCCTGCTCGCCACCGGCGACGTCAGCCACGCCGAAATCATCCGGCTGCAGCGCCAGGTCGCCGACATCGACGGCCAGCTGATCTCCCGCCGCAACAAATACTTCCAGGACGCCCAGGCCGACCTCGCCAAGGCGGAAGAGGATCTGGCCAGCGTGGCGCAGAGTTCCGCCCAGCGTAAGGATTCCCTGGACCACACCGAACTGCGGGCGCCGATGGCCGGCCTGGTCAAGAACATCCGCTTCACCACCGTGGGCGCCGTGATCAAGACCAGCGAGGAAGTCATGCAGATCGTCCCCACCGACGACGACCTGCTGGTCGAAGTCCGGGTCCGCTCCCAGGACGTCGCCCACCTGAAGCCGGGCCTGCCCGCCACCGTCAAGATCGACGCCTACGACTACACCCTCTACGGCACCTTGAACGGCACGCTGACCTACCTCAGCCCGGACACCCTCAACGAAGGCCTGAAACCCAACGAGCAGCCCTACTACCGCGCCGAAATCCGCACCGCCGGCCACCAGTTCAGCGGCCGTCCCAACGACCGCATCGAACTCACGCCGGGCATGACCGCCACCGTCGAAATCCGCACCGGCGAAAACACCGTGCTGCGCTACCTCACCAAACCGGTCATCAAGACCGTCAGCGAGTCCTTCCACGAGAAGTAGTGCGGGCAGCACCGATGATGAAGAAAGGGGCGCCTGGCGCCCCTTTCTTCATTGGGTGTGCGGGTGAGTTAGCGCCCGACGTACTCCGGCTTCCGCTTGGCGATGAAGGCGTCGATGCCTTCGCCGGCGTCGGCGGCCATCATGTTGCAGGCCATGACTTCGGCGGCGTAGTCGTAGGCGGCGCCGATGTCCATTTCCAGTTGCTTGTAGAACATGCCCTTGCCGGTGCGGATGGCGACCGGGCTCTTGGCGAGGATGGACTGGACCAGCTTTTCCACTTCGGCGTCGAGCTGGTCGGCGGGGACGACCCGGTTGATCAGGCCGCGGGCGCGGGCTTCTTCGGCGTTGATGAAGTCGCCGGTCAGCAGCATTTCCAGCGCCTGCTTGCGGCCGAGGTTGCGGGCGAGGCCGACGGCGGGGGTGGAGCAGAACAGGCCGACGTTGATGCCGGAGACGGCAAATTTGGCGACATCGGCGGCGACGCCCAGGTCGCACATGCTGACCAGCTGGCAGCCGGCGGCGGTGGCGATGCCGTGGATGCGGGCGATGACCGGTTGCGGCAGGCGCTGGATCGTCAGCATCAGCGCGCCGCACTGGCGGAACAGCGCCTGCATTGAGGCCTTGTCCGGGTTGGCGCGCATTTCCTTCAGGTCGTGGCCGGCGCAGAAGGCCTTGCCGGCACCGGCGATGACGACAACGCGGACGCTGTCGCTGGCGGCAATCGCGTCCAGTTCCGCCTGCAGCGCCGTCAGGACGGCGACGGACAGGGAGTTGAACTGGGCGGGGCGGTTCAGGGTGAGGGTGGTCAGGCCATCGGCGCGGTCTTCGCGCAGGATCAGGGCGTCGCTCATGCTGTTTGTCTCCTTTTATCGGTGGAACCGGAAGCTGAAGTCAGGCGCTCGCTGAGGTGGTTGCGGCGCCGGGCTGTGGACGGGGCTTCCGGATTGGGCTGCCCGCGGGCGGGCGATGCGGTATTTTAGGCGGGAAGCCGGGCGGGTGGCGTTGGCCCTGGGGGCAGCAAGGTAAAATCGCGCCCCATGTCTGAAGCCCAAGTCTCCGCGCCCCCGTCGCCCCGTTTTGTGCATTTGCGCGTGCACAGTGAGTATTCCGTTACCGACGGCATCATCCGCATTGGCGACGCGGTCAAACGCGCCGCCGCCGACGCCCAGCCGGCGCTGGCCGTGACCGATCTCGCCAACCTGTTCGGTCTGGTCAAGTTCTACACCACGGCCCGCGGCAAGGGGGTCAAGCCGGTGGCCGGCGCTGATTGCTGGTTCAGCAACCCGGACGAGCCGGAACATCCGCAGCGCCTGCTGCTGCTGGTGCGCAGCCGTCAGGGCTATCTGCAGCTGTGTGAATTGCTGAGCCGGGCCTACCAGTCGCCGCAGCGCAGGGACAAGGCGGAGATTCGCCGCGAGTGGCTGCAGCAGGTCGGCTGCGACGGGCTGATCGCGCTGTCCGGTGGCCAGTATGGCGATGTCGGCGAGGCGCTGCTGGCGGGCAATACCCGGCTGGCCACGGAGCGGGCGCAGGCCTGGGCGGCGCTGTTTCCCGACGCCTTCTATCTGGAAGTCCAGCGTTACAGCCAGCCGCAGCAGGAAATCCTGGTGCAGGCGACGGCCGATCTGGCCGCCGACCTCGGGCTGCCGCTGGTGGCGACGCATCCGGTGCAGTTCGCCAGCCGGGACGATTTTCTGGCACACGAGGCGCGGGTCTGCATCGCCGAAGGCTATGTGCTGGGCGATACCCGCCGGCCGCGGCCCTATACCGAGGAGCAGTATTTCAAGACCCAGGCGGAGATGGCCGAGCTGTTCGCCGACCTGCCCGAGGCGCTGGCCAACACCCTGGAAATCGCCCGCCGCTGCAATATCGAGCTGACGCTGGGCAAGAATTTCCTGCCCGCCTTCCCGACGCCGGAGGGGATGAGCCTCGATGATTTCCTGGTGCAGGAGGCGCGGGAGGGGCTGGAAAAACGCCTGCTCCAGCTTTACCCCGACCCGGCGCAGCGGGCGGAGCGGCGCCCGGTGTACGACGACCGGCTGGTCTTCGAGTGCAACACCATCGTCCAGATGGGCTTCCCCGGCTACTTCCTGATCGTGGCCGACTTCATCAACTGGGCGAAGAACAACGGCGTCCCGGTCGGGCCGGGGCGGGGCTCCGGTGCGGGCTCGCTGGTGGCCTACTCCCTGGGGATTACCGACCTCGATCCGCTGGCCTACGCGCTGCTGTTCGAGCGCTTCCTGAATCCGGAGCGGGTGTCGATGCCCGACTTCGACGTCGATTTCTGCCAGGACAACCGCTGGCGGGTGATCGAATACGTCCGCCAGCGCTACGGCGCCGAGGCGGTGTCGCAGATCGCCACCTTCGGCACCATGTCCTCGAAGGCGGTGGTGCGCGACGTCGGCCGGGTGCTCGACCTGCCCTATTCGCTGTGCGACCGGGTGTCGAAGCTGATCCCGGTGCAGGCCAACAAGCCCGTCTCGCTGCAGGAGGCGCTGGAGCAGGAGCCGGCGCTGAAGGAGCTGATGGCCGACGAGATGGACGGCGAGTCGGTCCAGGCGATGTTCGGTCTGGCGCAAAAGCTGGAAGACCTGACCCGTAACGTCGGCATGCACGCCGGCGGCGTGCTGATCGCGCCGGGGCGGATCACCGATTTCTGCCCGATTTACCAGGCGCCGGCGGCGGATGCCTCGCCGGTTTCCCAGTTCGACAAGGACGACGTGGAAAAGGCCGGGCTGGTGAAGTTCGACTTTTTGGGCCTGCGCAACCTGACGATCATCGAGCTGGCGCTGAAGTACATCGCGCAGATGACCGGCGAGCAGCTGGACTTGATGGCGCTGGGCTTCGACGACCCCGGTGCCTACCAGATCCTGAAGGACGCCAATACCACGGCGATTTTCCAGGTCGAATCGGAGGGCATGAAGAAGCTGCTGAAGAAGCTGGCGCCCGACCGCTTCGAAGACATCATCGCTGTGCTGGCGCTCTACCGCCCCGGCCCGCTGGGCTCCGGGATGGTGGATGACTTCATCCTGCGGAAGAAGGGCCAGCAGAAGATCGACTATTTCCACCCGGACCTGACCGCCTGCCTGGCGCCGACCTACGGCGTCATCGTCTATCAGGAACAGGTGATGCAGATCTCGCAGATCATCGGCGGCTACACGCTCGGTGGCGCCGACATGCTGCGTCGGGCGATGGGCAAGAAGAAGGCCGAGGAAATGGCCAAGCACCGCGAGACCATCGCCGCCGGTGCGAAGGAGCGAGGCTACGATCCGGCGCTCGCCGAGCAATTGTTCGACCTGATGACCAAGTTCGCGGAATACGGCTTCAACAAGTCGCACACCGCCGCCTACGCCGTCGTCACCTACCACACTGCCTGGCTCAAGCGTTACCACTGCGCCGCCTTCATGGCCGCCACCATGTCGTCCGACATGGATAACACCGATACGGTGAAGATCTTCTACGAAGACACCATTGCCAACAAAATCAAGGTGCTTGGGCCGGATGTAAATGCCTCAAATTACCGTTTTGAGCCAGTCGATCGCGGCAGCATCCGTTACGGGCTGGGGGCGGTGAAAGGCACGGGCGAGCAAGCGGTCAA
>JBEBBF010000138.1:0-3112 GCA_041158545.1 Pseudomonadota bacterium
CATCGCCCACGATGAACTGGGCAAGCCCCGTCTTGAACCTGCACCGGCGCTCCGCCAGATAGGCAGCGGGTGCATCTCTCCCTCAGCGACGAAGCCGAATACGCCGTCGCCTACGTGATCCTGGAGCAGTCATGAGCCTTCCCCCTCCCGGCCCCCTGCTGATCGATATTCAGGGCAGTAGCCTCAGCCCCCTGGACCGGGAAAGGCTGAGCCACCCGCTGGTCGGCGGCCTGATCCTGTTCACCCGCAACTACGTCGATCCGCAGCAACTGGGCGAACTCTGCGCGGCGATCCACCAGCTGCGCCCCGAGCTGCTGATCTGCGTCGATCACGAAGGCGGGCGGGTGCAGCGCTTCCGTCCCGGTTTCACCCGGCTGCCGCCAATGGCGGCGCTGGGCCGGCGCTGGGAGGCCGACCCGGCCGCGGCCCTCCAACTGGCGGAGCAGACCGGCTGGGTACTGGCGGCGGAATTGCGCGCCGCCGGCGTCGACTTCTCCTTCACGCCGGTGCTGGATCTGGACTACGGTCACGCCAGCGTGATCGGCAATCGCAGCTTCCACCGGCAGCCGGAGGTCGTCGCCCGACTGGCCGGCGCGCTGCTGCGCGGTCTTGGCCGGGCCGGCATGGCCAGCTGCGGCAAGCATTTCCCCGGCCACGGCTGGGTCGAGGCGGATTCCCACGTCGCGATCCCGGTCGATGAGCGGCCGCTGGCGGCGCTGGCCGAAGACATGGCGCCGTATCGCCAGGTGCCCCTGGCCGCGGTGATGCCGGCCCATGTGATCTACCCGCAGGTGGATCACCGCCCGGCGGGCTTTTCCCCGGTCTGGCTCGGCACGCTGCGCCAGGAACTGGCTTTCTCCGGCGTGATCTTCAGCGACGACCTGTCGATGCAGGGCGCCAGCGTTGCCGGCGACAGCGTGGCGCGGGTCACGGCCGCGCATGAAGCGGGTTGCGACGTGCTGCTGCTGTGCAACGCGCCGGACCAGGTCGGCGATGTGCTGGCCCGCTGGCAACCGCAGCACGCCAGCCGCGACTGGGCCGGCGAACTCAAGCCCCGTGGTGAAGCGCGAAGCTGGGCCGAATTGCAGGCCGACCCGGAATTCCAGGCCGCCCGCCAGGCGGTCGCCGCGCTGCTGGAGTAGGGCATGGACCCGCTTGCCCAAGCACTGGATGCCGTGGCCGCCGACCTGCAGCAGGCCCGGCGCCTGCTGTTCATCACCGGCGCCGGGATTTCAGCCGATTCCGGCCTGCCCACCTATCGGGGCGTCGGCGGGCTTTACAACGGCGTGACCACCGCCGAAGGCTTCCGGATCGAGGACGCCCTGTCCGGCGACATGCTGCGGCTGCGCCCCGACCTGACCTGGAAATACCTGGCGCAGATCGAGGAGACCTGCCGCGGCGCCCAGCCCAACGCCGCGCACCGGGCGATTGCGCAGCTGCAGGCGCAGCGGGACGTCACCGTGCTGACCCAGAACGTCGATGGCCTGCATCGCCAGGCCGGCAGCCGGGATCTGATCGAGATTCACGGCAATCTGCAGGTGCTGGACTGCACCTGCTGCGCCTTCAGCGAGGAAGTGCGTGATCTGGCCGGGCGCAGCCTGCCGCCGCGCTGCCCCGAATGCGACGGACTGCTGCGGCCGCGGGTCGTGCTGTTCGGCGAGGCCTTGCCGGAGGCAGCGCTGGATCGGCTCTACACCGTGCTGGAAAGCGGTGTGGACATGGTGTTCAGCATCGGCACCTCCAGCATCTTCCCCTACATCGTCCAGCCGGTGGTCTGGGCCGCCCGCAGCGGCATCACCACCGTTGAAATCAACCCGGCCCGCACCCCGTTGTCCGACATCGTCAGCCACTATCTGCCGCTCGGCGCAGCGGCGGCGATGACCGCCTTGTTGAGCCGGCTGGAGTAGGGCGTCGATCCGGCGCCGCGCTCCGGATGCGGCCACCCGGAACGGGGATTTGCCGTCGGCATTGCTGCACTGCGGCGCAATCGCGGTGCGCCGGTCCGGCTCGATTTTTCCGGCAATAAATGCCATGTGGAAATCGGATAATCCGGCAATTTCCGGCAACTTCCCCTTGTTGCACTGCAAGAGTGCGTAAGCGTGCCGGTTGTGAGACTATCCGGTTCGCAGCCCGGCAGAGGCTGAGACCACCAAAATTATTACAAAAGCATCGCGGCAGCATGGCTGCGACGGCGCAAGTACCCGAAGAGTGAAATGAACAAGATTCTGTTTGTCTGCATGGGCAACATTTGTCGTTCGCCCACCGCCGAAGGCGTCTTCCGCGAGTTTGTCCGCAAGAACAAGCTGAGCAATCAGGTCGAAGTGGATTCAGCCGGCACCCATGGTTATCACGTCGGCGAAGCGCCGGATCAGCGGACGCAGCGGGCCGCGGCTAGCCGGGGTTACGACCTGTCCCAGTTCCGGGCCCGCAAGGTGGCGCCGCAGGACCTGGAGTATTTCGATCTGATCCTGGCGATGGACAAGTCGAATCTGGATAACCTCAAGCGCCTGTGCCGCAGCGAGCTGCATCCCCGGATCAAGCTGTTCATGGACTTCGCGGCGAATTTCGACGATGAAGAAGTCCCCGATCCCTACTACGGCCTGGGGCAGGGCTTCGATCTGGTGCTGGACATGGTCGAGGACGCTTCCGCCGGCCTGATCAGCACGATCAAGGAAAAGCTCAGCCGTAAATGAACTGAAGCGCGGGGGGCCTGCAACAGCCGGGCACCGCGTTTCCTCGACACCCAAAAACAAAGCCCGGAGTTGTTCGCTCCGGGCTTTGTTGTTTTCAGGCGCGGGGGCCGCGCCTTGTGCGCTGCCTCAGTCCTTGGTTTCCACCATCTGCAGCGGAGCGTCTTCGCTGACGACCACCCGACGGCGGCGCGGCCGGCCCAGCGGTGCGGGGGCTTCGGCGACGGCGGCAATCGGCGCGTCGTTGCTGGTCTGGACCAGGATCAGGCCGGACTCTTCCAGCGTCGGAGCCAGGGACTGGACCGAATCGCCGGATTGCACCGGGGCTTCCACCGCTGCGCTGACCGGGGCTGCCACGGTTTCAACTGCCACCGGAGCCTCGACGACGACCGGAGCGGCTTCCACCACCGGTGCTTCGACTG
>JBEBBF010000139.1:0-5134 GCA_041158545.1 Pseudomonadota bacterium
GGCCTCAAGCAGCGTCACCGACTGGTGTTTGTTGCGCGATTCGCCCTCGTGCTTCAGCACCACGGTGCCGCGCTTCATCGAATCCTCGACCGAGCGGACGATCAGGCGCTCGCCCAGTTCGGCGGCGCGCTTGTCGCGGAATTGCACGACTTCCTGGTAATTGTGGCCGGTGTCGATGTGCATCAGCGGGAAAGGGAAACGACCGGGGCGGAAGGCCTTTTCGGCGATGCGCAGCATGCAGATCGAGTCCTTGCCGCCGGAGAACAGCAGCACGGGGTTGGAACACTGGCCGGCCACCTCGCGCATGATGTGGATGGCTTCGGCTTCCAGCCAGTCGAGGTGGGACAGCGGGGCGCGCCCGGTGGCGCCGGAATTCAGGGTGGTCATTGCGACGTGGTCTCGCAGCAGGGAAATGGCGGCATTGTAACGGTTCTCTAATATTCGATTAAGAACGAATGGCCATCTTGATATAACGAATCGTGATTAATTCTGGCGCTGATCGGAGCGGGATTCGGGGTTTACCCCAGTAGTTTGTAGCGTGGGAAGGCACTAGATTTGTGCGTCTGCCCGGCCTGGGCCGACTTCAATAACAAGGAGACAAAACCATGCTCCAGATCCGCGAAAACCCCACACCGCCGGTCCTGGCCCACTGCAGCCCGCAGCGGGTCGCCCGTTTGCTGCAGGCGATTCCGTCGCCGATGTTCTTCAACGACCTGCAGGGCGTCTGCCTCGACTGCAACGATGCCTTTTGCCGGGCCATGGGGCTGGCGCGGGCGTCGCTGCTGGGCCGACCGCTGTTCGAACTGATGCAGCCCTGCGATGACCGGGGCTACCGGCGGGATCAGGCGATGCTGAGCGAACGCCAGCACGCCACCTACGCCACCCAGGTCCGCTTGCACGATGGTCGGCAGGTTGAAGTGATGTTTACCCGCGCCGTGGTCTGCGACCAGGACGGCGTGCCCTGCGGTTTCGTCGCGATCATGGTTGAAACCGGCGATTTCGAACGGCTCGCCGGCAATTCCCATCTCAATTAAGCGGCGGTAAAAACCATTCCGGCCGGGAAGCCCGGCCGGAATGAAGCACTCAAGGTTGCACTGTCACCAGTTCGGCGTCGAACTCGCCGGAGGTGGTGGCGGCGGAGGCGGCAGCCAGACGCCGGAAGCGGCATAGACCGCGCCCAGTGCCAGCGCCAGTGCCAGCAGCAGCGCCGGCAGCCCGCCACCTTCCGCCGGGCGGAGCGTCGGGTCGGTGACTTCCTTATGGCCGCTCAGCATCGGCAGGATCAGGTTGTCCTTGCGTACCAGCTTGTAAAAGGAAATCGCCGCCAGGTGCAGCACCACCAGCAGCAGCAACAGCTTGAAGATGCGGTGATGCAAGCGGGTCAGCAATTCGCTGGTGTGGCCGCTGACCAGGTCGTAGAACGGGCCATGGAAGCCGATGTCGTCATTCATCGCGAACAAGCCGGTCGCCGCCTGCAGGCTGACCAGCCCCAGCAGACCCAGCACCGACAAGGCCCCCAGCGGGTTATGGCCGATGCCGTGCCACTGGCCGCGCAGATAGGCGAGGATCGCCGCCGGACCGCGGACGAACTGGCCGAAGCGGGCGTAGGTCGAGCCGACCACGCCCCAGACCAGGCGGAATACCACCAGAGCGATGATCAGCAGGCCCAGCCGGCCATGCCAGACCAGCAGGTCGCCACCCAGCTCGCCGCTGGCCCAGGCGCCGCCGATGGCCAGCACCAGCAGCCAGTGGAACAGCCGGGTCGGCAGATCCCACAAGCGGATGCGGCGCGGCGTGCTCACACCACGGCCCCTTCTTCGTTGGCGCCTTCAACCACCTTCTTGACCTTGATGAACTGCTCCCGGGAAACCCCGAGCCACATCACCAGCGGGCTGGCGACCAGCACCGAGGAATAGATGCCGAAGCAGATGCCGATGGTCAGCGCCAGCGAGAAGTAATACAGCGTCTCGCCGCCGAAGATCAGCATCGACAGCACCATCATCTGGGTACAACCGTGGGTGATGATCGTCCGGCTGATCGTGCTGGTGATCGCGTGGTCCAGCACTTCCGGCGTGGACAGGCCGCGGACCTTCTTGAAGGTTTCCCGGACCCGGTCGAACACCACCACCGACTCATTCACCGAATACCCCAGCACCGCCAGCACCGCCGCCAGCACCGACAGGGAGAATTCCCACTGGAAGAAGGCGAAGAAGCCCAGGATGATCACCACGTCGTGCAGGTTGGCGATGATTGCCGACACCGAGAACCGCCATTCGAAGCGGAAAGCGAGGTAGATCACGATGCCGACCACCACCAGGAACAGCGCCATCGCCCCGTTCTCGGCCAGTTCCTTGCCGACCTGCGGCCCGACGAATTCGACCCGGCGCAGGTTGGCGCCCGGTGCTTCGGCATCCAGCGCCGCCATCACCGTTTCGCCGAGCTTGGCGCTGTTCTGCTCGCTCTTTACCGGCAGGCGAATCAGCACGTCCTGGCTGGAACCGAAGTTCTGCACCGAGAAATCCGCATAGCCGGCCTTGCTCAGGGCGCCGCGTATCTTTTCCAGTTCGGCGCTCTGCGCGTAGTGGGCTTCGATCAGCGTGCCGCCGGTGAACTCCACCGAGAGGTGCAGGCCGCGGGTGAACAGGAAAAACACCGCCAGCAGGAAGGTGAGCAACGAAATGACGTTGAACACCAGCGCATGGCGCATGAAGGGAAGGTCTTTCTTGATACGGAAAAATTCCATGACTGCACGTCCTTACTTGCTGAGGCCGGGTTTCCACACCTGGCCGATGGCCAGCTTGGTCAACTTTTTCTGGTTGCCGTAGATCAGATTGACCATGGCACGGGAAACGACCACGGCAGAGAAGATCGAGGTCATGATGCCCAGGCAGTGCACCACGGCAAAGCCGCGCACCGGGCCGGAACCAAAGATCAGCAGCGCCAGGCCAGCGATCAGCGTGGTGATGTTGGAGTCGAGAATGGTGTCGAAGGCCCGTTCGTAGCCTGCGGTAATCGCCGCCTGCGGCGAGACGCCGTTACGCAATTCCTCGCGAATCCGCTCGTTGATCAGCACGTTGGCGTCGATGGCCATACCCAGGGTCAGCGCAATCGCGGCGATGCCGGGCAGGGTCAGCGTCGCCTGCAGCAGCGACAGCAGCGCGATCAGCAGCAGCAGGTTGGCCGCCAGCGCGGCGACGGAAATGCCGCCAAACAACATGTAGTAGGCCACCATGAACAGCGCGATGGCGGCAAAGCCCCACAGCGTCGAGTTGAAGCCCTTCTTGATGTTGTCCGCGCCCAGGGACGGGCCGATCGTGCGTTCCTCGATGATGTCCATCGGTGCCGCCAGCGAGCCGGCGCGCAGCAGCAGCGCGGTGTCGTTGGCTTCTTCGGAGGTCATCTTGCCGGAAATCTGCACCCGGCCGCCGCCGATCTCGGTGCGGATCACCGGCGCGGTCACCACTTCACCCTTGCCCTTTTCGACCAGCAGGATGGCCATCCGCTTGCCGACGTTTTCCCGGGTGATGTCCTTGAAGATGCGGGCCCCGGCAGAATCCAGCGTCAGATGCACCGCCGGCTCCTGGGTCTGGCTGTCGAAGCCGGGCTGGGCGTCGGTCAGACGGTCGCCGGTCAGCGAAACCTGCTTCTTCACCAGCAGCGCACGGCCACCGCGTTCGTTGTACAGCTCGGTCCCGAAAGGCACGTTGCCGGACAGCGCCGCTTCCAGCGCGCCGGGGCTGTCATCGACCATCCGCACTTCCAGCGTTGCGGTCCGGCCGAGGATGTCCTTGGCCTTGGCGGTGTCCTGCACGCCGGGCAGCTGGACGACGATGCGGTCGGCGCCCTGTTGCTGGATCACCGGTTCGGCGACACCCAGCTCGTTGATCCGGTTGTGCAGCGTCGTGATGTTCTGCTTGATCGCGAATTCCTGGATCTTCTTCTGCGCCGTCAGCTTCAGCGTTGCCACCAGCTTCAGTTCGCTGCCTTCGCCGGTTTCGCTCAGGTCGAGGTCGGGCTGATTGTCGGCGATGGCATTGCGGCCGCTGGTCCGGGTGTCGGCGTCGCGGAACTTGATCACCAGGCGTTCGCCCTCCCGGTTAATCCCGGCATGGCGGACGTTCTTGTCGCGCAGCAGGCTACGCAGGTCGGCGCTGGTGGAATCCAGCTTCTTGGTCAGCGCACCCTTCATGTCCACTTGCAGCAGGAAGTGCACGCCGCCGCGCAGATCCAGGCCCAGGTACATCGGCAGCGCATGCATCGAGGTCAGCCACTGGGGCGAGGCGGACAGCAGGTTCAGCGCGATGACGTATTGCGGGTCGGCAGGGTCGGGGTTGAACGCCTTTTCCAGCACGTCCTTGGCTTGCAGCTGCACGTCGGTGTTCTTGAAGCGGGCCTTGACGCCATTGCTGTCCAGGAACAGGCCGGCATGCTCCACATTGGCCGCGGCCAGCGCCGCTTCGGCCCGGCTCAGCGTCTTGGGGTCCACCTTCAGCGTGACCTTGGCGCTGGAAACCTGCACCGCCGGCGATTCGCCGAAGAAGTTGGGCAGGGTATAGATGAAGCCGATCACCAGGGCGACCAGCACGGTGATGTACTTCCAGAGGGGATAGCGATTCATTTGGGGCGATAAAAGGAAGCGGGGCGACCTGATGATCGCCCCGTGGTGTTACAGCGACTTGAGGGTGCCCTTGGGCAGGACCAACTGCACCGCCGGCTTTTGCACGTTGATCTGCACGCCTTCGGCGATGTCGACGCTGACATAGGCTTCGCCGACCTTGGCGATCCGGCCGGCGATACCGCCGCCGACGATCACTTCATCGCCCTTTTGCAGGGATTCCAGCAGCGCCTTGTGTTCCTTGGCCTTCTTCATTTGCGGCCGGATCATCACCAGCCACAGCACGACGAACATGAAAATGAGGGGCAGCAGTTGGGTGAGCCCGCCCGCATCCGGGGCGGCTGCGGCGGCTTGCTGGGCGTAAGCGGCACTGATCAGCACGGTTAAACTCCTGTGAGATAAAACAAAACGCCGGATTGTAGCATCGGCCACAAGCCTGCCGGGCCGCTGGAAGGGGGGTTACCAGAGCAATCGCACCTTCGCCGACGACAAGCCGCGCAACGGCGTCTTTCTGCGCCT
>JBEBBF010000140.1:0-4525 GCA_041158545.1 Pseudomonadota bacterium
CGCTTGAGCACTTCCGCGACGACCTTGGAGGGATCGCCGCCCTTGGTCATCAGCACGATGCCCTCGACCACGGAATCCTGATCGTCGTTGGCCACCATGCCGGAGAGCGGCCGGTCGCCGACCACGACTTCGGCGATGTCGCCGACAGTGATGGTCTTGCCGTCCTTGGCGCTGACCACGGTGGCGCGCAGATCGTCGAGCCGGGCGAACAGGCCGACGGTACGGACCACCAGCGCTTCATCGCCCCGGCGCATCAGGCCGCCGGAGGCATTCTGGTTGCCGTTGTTCAGCGCCTGGTTCACCTGATCCAGCGTCAGGCCGTAGCGCACCAGCGAACGGGGGTCGATCCGGACCTGGTATTCCTTGACCGCGCCGCCGAAGCTGTTGATGTCGGCCACGCCGGGCACCCGGCGCAGCGCCGGCCGCACCAGCCAATCCTGGATCGCCCGGACTTCCCGGGCCGGCATCTCCGGCGGAGCCACCAGCACATAGCGGTAGATTTCGCCGACGGCGGTGGCCAGCGGCGCCAACTGCGGTTGCACGCCCTGGGGCAGCGCGACGGTCTGCAGTTTTTCCAGAACCTGATTGCGGGCGAAGTAGTCGTTGGTGCCGTCGGCAAAGGTCAGCGTCACCACCGACAGCCCGGTGATCGAAACCGAGCGGACCTGGTTAGCCTTCGGGACGCCGCTCATTTCCCGCTCGATCGGGATGCTGATGCTGCGTTCCACCTCCTCCGGCGACTGGCCGGGATACTGGGTCACGACCTGCACCTGGACGTCCTGCACGTCGGGGAAGGCTTCGACCGGCAGATCCTGCAGCGCCCGGAAACCGATGACCGCCAGCGCAATGGCCATGAACTGGATGAAGACCCGTTGACGGATGACGAAGGTTGCGAGATTGCCCAGCACCTTATTCCCCCTGGGCCATTTCCGAAGCCAGCAGCAGCGCGCCGCGGACCACCACCCGGTCGCCGGGGTTCAGCGCGGTTCCGGCGGCAATGTAGGCAAACTCCGCGTCCTGGCGCAGCACATTGACCGCGATCCGGTCGAACTCCCGGTCGGCGGTCTGGATGAAGACATGGGTATTCAGGCCACCGGTAAGCAGCGCGCTGACCGGCAGGCGGATCGCCTGCTGGCCATCGCCCTGGCTGATCGTGGCGCGGGCGTACATCTCCGGTTTCAGGCGGCGATCCCGGTTATCCAGCCCGGCGCGCACCGGTATCCGGCGGGTGCTGGGGTCCACCATCGCGCCAACCCGTTCGATCCTGGCGTTGAAATCCATGCCGGGGAAGGCTTCGACGCTGAAATGGACTTCGCGCCCCGGTTGCGCCTGGGCCGCGGCTTTTTCCGGCAGGTCGATGTTCAGCCATAGCCGGTCCAGGTCGCCAATGATGAACAGCGGCGTGCTGCTGTCCGGGCGGACTTCGGTGCCGGGGTTGGCCTGACGGTCGACGATGATCCCCGCCAGCGGCGCGCGTAGCGTCAGTTGTTCCCCTTGCAGCTTGCCCGCGGCCGGGGTCAGGTTGGCCAGGCGCAGCCGGGCGCGCTCGGCTTCGGCGCGTCTGGCCTGGGAATCGGCTTCGGCGGCTTCCAGGTCACGCCGGGCCAGGGCTTCGCCGGCATACAGCGTCTGCGCCCGGGCGAGGGCCTTGTCCTTCAATGCGGCGTCGGCCTCGGCCTTGTGCAGGTCGGCGATGGCCTGGCCGAATTCCGGCGCGTCGATCACTGCCAGCGGCTGTCCGGCCTTGACCTTGTCGCCCAGCCCGACCAGCAGCCGGATCACCCGGCCGGCGACCGGCGGGAAGATGCGGGCGGTCAGGTCTTCCGCCAGGCTGATCCGGGCGTTGAAGGTTTCGCTGGCCGGCAAGGGCAGCAATTGGACACTTTCGATGCGCAGAAAGCTGAGTTGGGCGCTCGCGGCGGCCAGGCTGAGGTGGTTGCTGTGGCTCTTGGGCTTGGCTTCCACGGTGGGCATGGCCGGTTGCAGGTGGTGGCGCAAGCCGTAGCCGGCGAGCAGCAACAGCACGGTCAGACCGGCGAGCAGGCTGCGACGATGGCGGATGGCGGGACGAAAACGGGATCGGGTCATGGCAATTCGCGGCGATTGAGGGCGGCGCTCCAGGCGGCGCGGGCCTTGGCAGCGTCGGCCAGGGCTTGGATGGTGTCGATTTCCACGGCGTGGAGGCTGCGGCGGGCGTCGATGAGCTCCAGGGCCGAGGCGGCGCCATGGTTGAACGCCAGTTGCACGGCCTGGAAGGCCTTGCGGGCGGCGGGTAGCGCCTGGTCGCGGAGTTCCCGCGCCCGCTCGCCAAGTTGTTCGGTCTCCAGCCGGGCCTGGGTGAATTCGGCCAGGGCCTGGGCTTCCAGCCGTTCGAGTTCGTCCTGCTGGCTGTCCCGGTCCACGTGGGCGCGGCTGATTTCGCCCTGGTAGTCGTAACCGGTGAACAGCGGGATGCTGAGGCCGACGCCGAACAGATTGCTGTTGCCGATGGTTTGGTCCCGCTCGAACTGGGCGCCGACGGTGACGTCGCGAACCTGCTGGGCGCGGGCCAGGGCGATGGCCTGTTCGGCGGCGGCCAGCCGCTGGCGGGCGGCGGCGATGTCCGGGCGCTGGGCGGGATCGGGGTTGACCGCGGGGAGCGGGGTCAGCGCCGGCCAGGGATCGGCGCTGGCCAGACGGCCGGCTTCAGCCTCCAGCGCCAGCAGCGTGGCCAGTTCCCGCCGCAAGCGTTGCAGTTCTACGCCGGCCAGCGTGGCTTCCGAGGCAGCGCGCAGGCTGTCGGTGCGGATGCGGGCGACTTCCGCCGGCGAGAGATCGCCCGCCTTCAGCCGCAATTCCGCCTTGTTGAGCAAATCCCTGGCGAGCTGGGCGGATTCCCGACTCAGACGCGCCCGTTCTTCGCCGGCCTTGAGGTCGAAATAGGCCTGGCGGGCGGCCCATTGCTGCTGGCGCAGGCTGTCCGCTTCGTCGGCCTTGCTGGCGGCAACCAGGGCTTCCGCCACTGCCAGACGCAGTTCCCGCTTGCCGCCGCGCTCGAAGGGCTGGTCGATGCGCAGCACCGTGTCCTGAATATTGCCGATGCCTTCCGGGCGGCGGGTGGTGAAACGGCTGCGGTTCAGTGAAACGCTGGGATTGGGGCGGGCGCCGGCCTGGGTGAGCCCGGCTTCCGCGGCGGCCGTGGCGCGGCGGGCGCTGATCAGCGCCCGGTTACGCTGGATGATCAGGGTGTCCAGGTCGGACAGGTGCAGCGCAGCGGGATCAGGGAGGGAATCGGCCCGCGCCGTACCCAGCAGGGCGATCAGGGCGAGAACTGGAAGCAGGGCTGTACGCATCCTTCGAGCGTAGCAGCCCAACCCTGCCCGCAGCCTGACGCCGGGGCGTAAACGGCGTGCTTACTGGCCGCTGTCGCTTGTCCGGCCTTTGCCGATGTGGCGCATCGCGATGACCGCGAAGACCACCGCCGAGAAGCCGGCCAGTTTGTAGGCGAGGTGGGTGTAGTCGCCGACCGACATGTGAACCCGGGTGATGTAATCGGCCAGTACCGGGTCGGTGATCATCATTTCGGCGCCAACCCAGCCCAGCAGGCCGGCCCCCATCCAGATGATGACCGGGAAGCGGTCCATCAGCTTCATGATGCCCTGGGCGCCGTAGATGATGATCGGAATGCTGAGCACGATGCCGGCGATGGCGTAGGCGGTGCTGTGGTCGCCGGCACTCTGCGCGGCGGCAACCACCGCCAGCACGTTGTCCAGGGACATCATGAAGTCGGCGACGATGATGGTCTTGATCGCGTCGAAAATGCGGTCCGGGGCGTTGATGTCGTGCTCGTCGTCGCTGTCCATCAGCAGCTTGTAGCCGATGTAGAGCAGGTAGGCGCCAGCGAACAGCTTCACATAGGTCAGCCCCATCAGCGCGCTGGCAAACACCAGCAGTATGGCGCGCAGACCGACGGCCCCGGCCGTCCCCCACAGCACCGCCCGCTGGCGCAGGGCGACCGGCAGCGCGGCACAGGCCAGCGCGATCACGATGGCGTTATCCACGCCGAGCATGATGTCGATGCCGACGATCTTGATGATGGCGATCCAGTCGATGTGCTGCAGCCAGTCCATGCTTGCTTGTCCTTGTGTGCGCGAGTGAAGGGGCGGGATTGTAGGCAGTCTCGGCCCGGCACGCTCAGTTTTGCTCGAAAGGGGGCTTCGAGCGGAGGCAGGATATCGGCCGCAGTGCATGCGGTTTGAACCAAGCGGCCACTTTGCCCGCCAAAGGCTGACGATGACCCGCTCAACCAAGGAGAAAAGCGATGAAACTGTTCCTCAAACCCGGCGCCTGCTCCCTTTCCCCGCATATCGTGCTGGAGGAGAGTGGCCTGCCCTACACAACCGAGGTCGTGGACCTGAAAACCAAGCGCACCGCGTCCGGCGAGGATTACTGGGCGATCAATCCCAAGGGCTATGTCCCGGCGCTGCTGCTCGACGATGGCGAACTGCTCACCGAAGGTCCGGCCATCGTGCAATATCTGGCCGAT
>JBEBBF010000141.1:0-3799 GCA_041158545.1 Pseudomonadota bacterium
CGACTCGCGTCAGGCTCAGGCCTTGACGTGGGCCTTCACGTAATCGATCGCCTGCTGCACGCTGGTGATCTTTTCGGCATCTTCGTCCGGGATTTCGCACTCGAACTCTTCTTCCAGCGCCATCACCAGTTCAACGGTGTCCAGGGAATCGGCACCCAGATCATCCACAAAGGAGGACTCAAGCTTCACGTCCCCTTCGTTTACGCCGAGTTGTTCGACCACGATTTTAATGACGCGCTGTTCAACGTTTTCCATCAAAAAAACTCCTCACCAGAAATTAGGAATAACAAAACCTGCTCATTCTACCAAAACCCGGCAGCGGCGAAAATTGCTGCCGGTACAACTCAATCCATGTACATCCCGCCGTTGACGTGGATCGTACTGCCAGTGACGTAAGCCGCCCCCGGCGAAGCCAGGAAAAGCACGGCCGAGGCAATGTCTTCCGGCGAGCCAAGACGGCCCAGCGGAATATTGCCCAGCAGCGCATCTTTCTGCTTGTCTTCCAGCGCCTTGGTCATGTCGGTATCGATGAAGCCCGGCGCGACGCAATTCACCGTGATGTTGCGGCTGCCCAGTTCCTTGGCCAGGGCCCGGGTCATCCCGGACACGCCGGACTTGGCGGCACAGTAATTGGCCTGACCGGGATTACCAGCATGGCCGACCACCGAAGTGATGTTGATGATGCGACCACCGCGGGCCTTCATCATGCCGCGCATCACGGCCTTGGCCAGACGGAAGACCGCCTTGAGATTGGTGTCGATCACCGCATCCCATTCATCGTCCTTCATCCGCATCGCCAGATTGTCGCGGGTGATGCCGGCGTTGTTCACCAGGATCGCCACCGGACCGTATTCCTTTTCGACCGCCGCCAGCAGCGCATCGACCTGGGCTTGATCACGCACCTCCAGCATCGCACCCCGACCGGCAACGCCGGCGTCAGCGAGGTACGCAGAAATCTTCTGACCGCCCTCTTCCGAGGTGGCGGTGCCGATCACCGTCGTGCCGGCCTGACCCAGCGCCAGCGCGGTGGCCTTGCCGATCCCCCGGGACGCACCGGTCACCAGGGCCACTTTTCCTTGCAGCATGTTCTTACTCCAGATTGAGGTTGGCTTCGATGCCGGCGAGGTCAGCCAGCGCCACCCCATTGATGCCATCGGCGCAACGCTTGGTCAGGCCGGAGAGCACCTTGCCAGGGCCGCACTCAGCCACCATGCCGATGCCCATCGCCGCCATCTTCTGCACCGTTTCAACCCAGCGTACCGGGTTGTAGGCCTGGCGAACCAGCGCATCACGAATCCGCGCCGGATCGCTTTCCAGCGCCACATCCACATTGTTGATCACCGGAATCTGCGGCATCCGCAGTTCCAGCTCGGCCAGACGCACCGCCAGCTTGTCGGCTGCCGGACGGATCAGCGAGGAATGGAACGGTGCCGACACCGGCAGCGCCACGGCGCGCTTGGCGCCCCGGCTCTTGCACGCCGCCATTGCCCGCTCCACTGCGGCCTTGTGACCGGCAATCACGGTCTGGCCAGCGGCATTGAAATTCACCGGCTCGACCACTTCGCCCTGGGCGCTTTCGGCGCAGGCGGCACGAATGCCGTCATCGTCCAGCCCCAGCACCGCGGCCATGGCGCCGGTACCCAGCGGCACGGCTTCCTGCATCGCCGCTGCGCGCAGCCGCACCAGCGGCACCGCGTCGGCAAAATCCAGCACACCGGCAGCGACCAGCGCGGAATACTCGCCCAGGCTGTGGCCCGCGACGACGGCCGGGGTCTTGCCCCCCTTTTCCAGCCACAGACGCCAGGCGGCGATCCCGGCGGTCAGCATCACCGGCTGGGTATTCACGGTCTGGGACAGGCGCTCGGCCGGACCTTCGGCCACCATCTGCCACAGGTCTTCACCCAGTGCGGCGGAGGCTTCGTCGAAGGTGGCGCGCACCACCGGGGAATCGCCATAGGCGGCCATCATGCCCACGGCCTGGGAACCCTGGCCGGGGAATACAAACGCAAATGCCATGATTGAGTCTCCTGATCAGAACTGGAGGAGCGCGGCGCCCCAGGTAAAGCCGCCGCCGACGCCTTCCAGCATCACTTTCTGTCCGCGCTGGATGCGGCCGCTACGCACCGCTTCGTCCAGCGCCAGCGGCACCGACGCCGCCGAAGTATTGCCGTGACGATCCACGGACACGATGACCTTGTCGCCGGGCAGGCCCAGCTTCTTGCCGGTGGCTTCGATGATGCGGATGTTGGCCTGATGCGGAATCAGCCAATCCACTTCCGCCGTGCTGATGCCGGCGGCTTCGGCGCACTCGCCGGCCACTTCCGCCAGCACCCGCACCGCAAACTTGAACACCGCTTGGCCATCCATCCGCAGGAAGGGGTCGCCGGTCACCTGGCCGCCACACACCTGGCCGGGGACGTTGAGAATGCCGACCTGGCTGCCGTCCGCATGCAGGGCGGTCGCCAGGATGCCGGGCTGCTCGCTGGCTTCCAGCACCACGGCACCGGCGCCATCGCCAAACAGCACGCAGGTGGTCCGGTCCTGCCAGTCGAGAATCCGGGAAAAGACTTCAGCACCCACCACCAGCGCCTTTTTGTGGCTGCCGGAGCGGATGAACTTGTCGGCGATGCTCAGGGCGTAAACAAAGCCGGCACAGACGGCCTGCACGTCAAACGCGGCAGCGCCCTTGTTCCCCAGCTTGCCCTGCAACAGGCAGGCGGTGCTGGGGAAAATGTAATCCGGAGTCGAGGTCGCCACGATGATCAGATCGAGTTCATCGGCGGCGATACCGGCCATCTCCAGCGCCTTCTGCGCGGCGGGCAGGGCCAGTTCGCTGGAGGTCGTGCCGGGTTCGGCGAGATGCCGGGTGCGGATGCCGGTGCGGGTGACCACCCAGTCATCACTGGTTTCGATGCCCCGAGCCACCAGATCTGCGTTGCTGACCGGCTGGCCGGGCAAAAAGCTGCCGACGCCGGCAATGCGGGAATACATCAGACTGACTCCTGGGCGGCAGGGGTTGGGGCGGCCAACTCGGCCATGCGCGCGCTGATCCGGTCCACAACCCGGTTTCGCACCGCTTCAAAAGCCCGGTTGATCGCGTGTTCAAAGGAGAAGCTATCGGCCGAGCCATGGCTCTTGACCGACACGCCGCGCAAGCCGAGCAGGATCGCGCCGTTATAGCGACGATGATCGAACTGCCGCTTGAAACGACGCAGCACCGGCAACGCGATGATCGCGGAGATCCGGGTCCACACCGTCCGGGCAAATTCCTTGCGCATGAAGCTGGAGAGCATCTGCGCCAGGCCTTCCGAGGTCTTCAGGGCGACATTGCCGACGAAGCCATCGCAGACGATCACTTCCGCGTCGCCCTTGTAGATGCCGTCGCCTTCGACATTGCCGACGAAGTTCAGCCCGGAGTTGCGCAGCAATTCGGCGGCCTGCTTGACCACCTCGTTGCCCTTGATGTCCTCTTCGCCGATGTTCAGCAAGCCGACCGACGGCCGCTCCCGCTGTTCCACCGCCGCGACCAGCATCGCCCCCATCACCCCGAACTGCAGCAGGTGATCGGGACCGCAATCCACGTTGGCGCCGAGATCCAGCATGTGGGTGTGGCCGTGCATCGTCGGCAGGATCGAGCAGATCGCCGGCCGGTCAATGCCCGGCAGCATCTTCAGCACGAAACGGGAAATCGCCATCAGCGCCCCGGTATTACCGGCGGAAACGCAGCCATCGGCCTCGCCGGACTTGACCAGATTGATCGCCACCCGCATCGACGAATCTTTCTTGCTGCGCAAGGCCA
>JBEBBF010000142.1:0-3666 GCA_041158545.1 Pseudomonadota bacterium
TGCAGATCAGCTACCCGGACCCGCAAAGCTCGCTGGCCCGGATCACCGCCGCGATGGACGCCGCCACCGCCGCCGGCATCCCGGTGGTGCTGATCCAGCATCTGGCCCCGGCCGGCGCCCCGATTTTCGCCCCCGGCAGCGAGGGCGCCGCGCTGCATCCGGAAATCGCCCGCCGGCCCCACGACCTGCTGGTGAGCAAGCATCTGGCCAGCGCCCTGGCCGGAACCGGCCTCGCCGAGTGGTTGCGGGAACGGGGCGTCGATACGCTGACGCTGGTCGGCTACATGACCCACAACTGCGACGACGCCACCGCCCGCCACGCCGCCCACACCGGCTGGAAGGTGGAATTGCTGCACGACGCCACCGGCGCGCTGCCCTATCGCAACGCCGTCGGCGCCGCCAGCGCCGAGGAAATCCACCGGGTGTTCACCGTGGTGATGCACACCGGCTTCGCGGCGGTAGTCAGCACCGCAGACTGGCTGCAGGCCCTCGCCAACGGCCAGCCGCTGGCTGCCGACAATGTGTTTCTGTCGCACCAACGGGCGCTGGCGTCGCCGCCGGCTTGAGCGCCCGCACCGCCGTTACGGCCGGGCCGCGTCCGCAGCACCACGCCGACCGGATGACCGGACTGGCCTTACGTCCCGGCCCGTAAACGGACAACCCCGGCCGTTGCCGGGGTTGGTCTTGCGTTGTCGCAGGGAAGCCCGCTTATTCCTCGTCGTCCTTCAACTGGAATTTGGCGGCCATCTGCTGCTGGACTTGCGGCGGTACCGGGGCGTAGCGGCTGAATTCGATGGTGTAGCTGCCCTGGCCACCGGTCAGCGACTTCAGCCGCGACTGGTAGTCGGTCAGTTCCGCCAGCGGCACTTCGCCGGTGATGACCATCTGCCGGCCCCGGCTGTCGGTGCCGGTGATGTGGCCGCGTTTGCTGGAGAGGTCGCCGGTCAGGTCGCCCAGGGCGGCTTCCGGGGTGACGATCTCGATATTGACGATGGGTTCCAGCACGATCGGCGCCGCGGCGCGGATGGCTTCGATGACCGCCTTGCGCCCGGCGGTGACGAAGGCGATTTCCTTGCCGTCGACCGGATGGGTCTTGCCGTCATAGACGATGACCCGCAGGTCTTCGACCGGGAAGCCGGCAACCACGCCGTCACCCAGGGCTTGTTGCACGCCCTTTTCCACCGCCGGCATGAAGACGCCGGGGATGGTGCCGCCCTTGACCGCATCGACGAACTCGAAGCCTTCGCCCCGCTCCCGCGGTTCGATCTTCAGGTACACCTCGCCGAACTGGCCGGCGCCGCCGGATTGCTTCTTGTGGCGATGGTGGCCTTCGGCGCCGCGGGTGATGGTTTCCCGATAGGGGATCAGCGGCGGCTTGGTGTCCACTTCCAGCTTGTACTGGGCGGCCATCTTTTCCAGCTTGGCCTTCAGGTGGATTTCGCCGAGGCCGCGGATCACGGTTTCGTTGGTGGTGGGATGGCGTTCGACCACGAAGGTCGGGTCTTCCAGCGCCAGCTTGCCGAGGATGTCGAACAGCCGCTGTTCGTCGCCCTTGCGCTTGGTTTCGACGGCCAGACCGGCCATCGGCCGCGGGAATTCGAGCGGCTTCAGCTGGATGTGGTCTTCGTCGTGGGAGTCGTGCAGCACCACGTCGAATTCGATTTCGTCCACCTTGGCGACGGCACCCAGGTCGCCCGGCAGCAGCTCGTCGGTCTCGATGAAGTCCTTGCCCTGCAGCTTGTAGAGGTGGCCGACCTTGAACGGCCGCTTGCCGTCGCCGACGAACAGCTGGGAATCCTTGCGGATCGTGCCCTGATGCACGCGGAACACCCCGACCTTGCCCATGTAGGGGTCGGAAATGACCTTGAAGACGTGGGCCAGCACATGCTTGTCGGCCACGGGTTCGGCGTGGAAGGCGGCGCCGTCCTTGTAGAACGGCGGCGGATTGCCTTCGGCGGGGTTCGGGGCCAGGCTGGCCAGCACATGCAGCAGTTGCGGAATGCCGGCGCCGGTGCGGGCGGAAACGAAGAGGATGGGGATCAGGTGGCCTTCGCGCAGGGCCTTTTCGAACGGGGCATGCAGTTCGCCGACGCTGGGCTCCTCGCCGTCTTCCAGATAGCGGGCGAGCAGGTTTTCATCTTCCTCGATGATCTGGTCGATCAGCGTTTGGTGGGCAGCGGCGACCGAGGCGAAGTCGGCATCGCCGGCGGCGTGTTCCAGCACTTCGACGACGTCGTGGGCGCCATGGGCGGGCAGGTCGAGCAGCAGGCACTGGGCGCCAAAGCGGTCGCGGATGTCATTGACCAGGCCGGGGAGGTCCAGGTTTTCGGCATCGATCTTGTTGATGACGATCATCCGGCACAGCTGGCGTTCGCCGGCCCAGCGCATCATCCGCTCGGTCATCAGCTCGACGCCGGTCTGGGCGTTGATCACCACCAGCGCGGTATCCACGCCCGCCAGCGCGGCGATGGCCTGGCCGGCGAAATCCGGGTATCCCGGCGTGTCGATCAGGTGAACCTGGGTGTTTTCGCTGCTGAAATGGACTAGCGCGCTGTTCAGGGAATGGCCGGCTGCCTTTTCCTGGGAGTCGAAGTCGGCAACGGTGTTGCCCTTTTCGACGCTCCCCTTGGCCGGAATAGCGCCGGTTGCATGCAGCAGTGCTTCGGCGAGACTGGTTTTTCCCGCAGCGCCGTGACCCACCAGGGCCACGGTACGCAAGGATGCGGTGTCGTACTTCGGCATATTCCCCTCTCTGAGCTGTTATTGGAGGGGAATCATTCTACGCTTCGGATCAGCCCGGCGGGGCCTTGGCCAGGACTCGCGCCGCGAACAGCGGACCGAAGCCATACAGCAGCGCCACCGCCAGCAGCAGCAGGATGCTGCCGAAAATCAGCTTGCGGCCGGTCTTGTCCAGCTCATCCCAATGTTGGCGGCAGAACCAGATCGGCCCGAGCACCGGCAGCGCCAGCGTGATGCTGACCCAGCGCCAGCCGAAGGTGACCGCCGCCGGAACGACTTCCAGATAGCCGACCAGCAGCATGGAGACGCCGGCGGCGGCGAACAGGGCGACGAAGACGACGAAAAGCGTGAACCAGATGTCCATGACTATCCTTGTTGAACTTATTTCTTGATTTTCACCGGCCGCTGCCAGCCGGGCAGGCTGAGCTGTTTGGCACGGGAAACGGTGAGGGTGTCGGGCGGTGCATCCTTGGTCAGCGTGGTCCCGGCGCCCAGCGTGGCGCCACGGCCAACCCGGACCGGGGCGACCAGCTGGGTATCGGAGCCGATGAAGGCGTCGTCCTCGATGATGGTCTTGAACTTGTTGGCGCCGTCGTAGTTGCAGGTGATGGTGCCGGCGCCGACATTGACCCGCTCGCCGATTTCGGCGTCGCCGATGTAGGCGAGGTGGTTGGCCTTGGAGCCTTTGCCGATCTTGCTGTTCTTGACCTCGACGAAGTTGCCGATGTGGGCACCGGCGCCGAGTTCGGCACCGGGACGTAGCCGGGCGTAGGGGCCGATGATCGCGTCCGGGCCGACCACCGCGTCTTCCAGGTGGCAGAAGGCGGCAATCCGGGCGCCGGCGGCGACCTTGACGTTCTTCAGCACGCAATACGGCCCGATTTCGCTGGCCTCTGCCAGCTCGACCCGGCCTTCGAAGACGCAGCC
>JBEBBF010000143.1:0-3407 GCA_041158545.1 Pseudomonadota bacterium
CTTCCCAGTCGGCTGACATCAAGACCGCTTTGCGTCTGGCTCGGAATTTGAAGGAGTAACCCATGACAACTGTGACCACTTCCCGTTACGACGTTGCCGAGCATTTGCGCACCCCGGAGGAAATGGCGGCGTATCTTGAGGCTTGTATCGAGGAATCCGACGGCGATGCGGCGTTCATTGCGCGTGCCCTGGGCGACATTGCCCGCGCCAAGGGGATGACGCAGGTTGCCAGGGATGCAGGTTTGTCCCGTGAAAGTCTTTACAAGGCGCTATCCGGTGAGCGAGCGCCGAGTTTTGACACCATCCTGAAGGTCATGGCGGCGCTGGGCTTGAAGCTCCATGCCGAAGCGATTCAGCGATAAGAGGGCGGGGCGTCGGGCGCCCCTCAGAACTGCTTGACCTCGATATTCAGCGTTTGAATCCGGTAGGCGATTTGTCTGGGGGTCATGCCGAGGATGCGGGCGGCTTTGGCCTGGACCCAGCCGGCCTGTTCCAGCGCGGCGATGACCCGTTCCCGCTCCGAGAGGTTGGGGTCGTTGACGTCCACCGGATCGCTTTCCGGCGCTTCCGGGCGGGAAAAGCCTGAGGGCGGGGTGCTGGGGCGGGGCGGGCTGCGCTCGCGGCTGCCGGGGAAGCGGATCAGATCCACGTCGATCCGGCCGTCTTCGGAAAGGACGGCGGCGCGTTCGAGGCAGTTTTCCAGCTCGCGGACATTGCCCGGCCACTCGTGGCTGGCCAGCCGGCGTAGGGCCATGTCGGTCAGCGCCAGCTTGCGCTTCTGATCGTTGCTGATCTTGCCGAGCAGCAGCCGGGCGATGTCCGGGATGTCCTCGATCCGTTCCCGGAGCGGCGGCAGGTTGAGCGGCATCACGTTGAGCCGGTAGAACAAGTCTTCGCGGAAGTCGCCGGCATCGACGGCGGCTTCGAGGTCGCGATGGGTGGCGGCGATGATGCGGACATCCACCTTGATCGTGCGGCTGCCGCCGACCCGCTCGAATTCCCCTTCCTGCAGCACGCGCAGCAGCTTGGCCTGGAAGGCTGCGGAGACTTCGCCGATTTCATCGAGGAAGAGGGTGCCTTCGTGGGCCTGTTCGAAGCGGCCCTTGCGGGCTTCGACCGCGCCGGTGAAAGCGCCGCGTTCGTGGCCGAACAATTCCGATTCGAGCAGGTTTTCCGGCAGCGCCGCGCAGTTCAGCTTGACCATCGCGTTGCGGGCGCGGGGCGAGTTGTAGTGGATCGCGTTGGCGATCAGCTCCTTGCCGGTCCCGGTTTCACCGCGGATCAGCACCGTGGTGTTCCACTTGGCGACCAGCCGCGCCTGGTCGAACACCCGGCGCATCACCGCCGAGCGGCCGACCATGCTGTCGAAGCCGAACTGGTGGCGGACGGTGCGGCGGAGCAGGTCGCGTTCCTCCAGCAAGGACGTCTTTTCCTGGGCGACATCCCGGGAAAGCCGCAGATGCTGGCCGATCAGGTTGGCGACCATCTCGACGAATTGCGCCCGTTCCGCCAGCAGGCCGTCGTCCGGCGCTTCCGGCTGCACCGCGAGCACGCCCTGCAGGCTGCTGCCGACCTTGATCGGCACCGCGATGAAGGGCAGGTCCGGCTGATAAATCCCCAGCCGGTTCAGGAAGCGCGGGTCGTCGGCCACCCGCCGGAGCATCATCGTCCGCGGCTTTTCCAGCACCAGGCCGAGGATGCCCTCGCCGGGCTGGTACTGCACCTCCGGCAGCGGCGGCTGGTCGGGGGTATAGACCACATGCGCGCTCAGCTTGCCGTCGTTTTCGACCACGCTGATCAGGCCGCGGCTCAGCCCGGCCTCGTCGTGCAGCACCCGCAACACGTCCTTCAGCGTGTCCTTGTTTTCCAGCGAGCGGCTGATCACCCGGCTGACGGCGTACAGCGCCGCCAGCAGCAGGATGTTGAGTTCATGGGTGCGGCAGTAGCCACCTGCAGGCGGGCGGTCGCTGTCGGCGTGAAGGTGATGTTCGTGCATGCTGTTCCTGTCAGATCGGGTCGCCATCGAGGCGGAATTCGACGATGACTGCGCATCCGCCCAGCGGGCTGTCGGCCAGATCAATGATGCCGCCGTGGTCGGCGACGACTTGTTGGGCGCGGGACAAACCGGTACCGATATGCTTGCCGCTCCCGTTTTTTGCGGTGAAGAAAGGCTCGAAAGCCTTGTAGCGCCACTCCGGCGGGATGCCGGGGCCGCTGTCGAAGACGGAAATCACGATGCAACCGTGGGCCACCGCGCTGGTGATCTGCATTTCGCGCCGCTTCCAGCCCTTGATGTTCATCGCCTCGATGGCGTTATCCACCAGCGCCTTGAACAGCATCCGCAGTTGCAGCGGCCGGCCGATCAAGGCCGGCAGCGTCGCCGCCGGCTGCCAATCCACCACCACCCCGGCGCGCAGCAGCCGCGGCGTGCAGATTTCCAGCACATCGCGCAGCACCTCGTTGAGATTGACGCTGACCTGAATCTCCTGCGGACTCTGCGGGATGACCTGGCGCAGGTTTTCCAGATGATCGCGGCTGGCCTCCAGCGCCTGCTGCAGGATGCGGGCGCTGCCGGGGTCGCGCCGCTGCAGCACCGCCACGGCCGACGCCATCACATTCATCGGCTCTTCCAGCCGGAAGATCGTGGCCGACAGCCCCTCGCGCAACGCGGCGGTCCGCTCTTCCTCCGCCAGCACCGCCTGCAGGGCGGCGGCGCGGGCCCGTTCCTGCTCGGCGCGCAGCGAAGTGATGTCCGTCATCACCAGCAACAGGCCGGGCTGGCCGTTCTGGCAGAAGTAGTTGTCGGCGCAGTCGCTCTGCATCTCGATCTGCGTCGCGGTGACGGTCAGCCACATCGCCCGGCCGCCGGGCCGGTCGATCCGCGCTTCCCGGCTGGCGAAGGCGCAGGCGGCCATGTCCTTTTCCAGCAGGTCGCGCCAGTTGGGCAGCAGGCTGTCCAGCAACAGATGCGCCGGCTCGCGGACGCTGCCGCGGGGGCTGAGGTCGCTGACCAGCTTCTTGTATTCCTGGTTGTCGAGCAGCACCCGGCCATTGGGCGCCAGCAGGACAAAGGCCACCGGCGCCGAATCGACCACCGATTCGATCAGCTTCTTCTGGTTGCGGACCACCCGCTCCAGCCGGTTCAGCTCGGTGATGTCGCGATGGATGCCCAGAAAATGGGTGGTCTTGCCGCGGAGGTCCACCACCGGCGAGATCGTCAGCTCCGCCAGATACAACTCCCCGTCCTTGCGCCGGTTCAGCAGGCGTCCGGACCAGGGGCGCTGCGCGGAAAGCTCGAACCACATGCCGTGGTAAATCTCCGCTGGCGTGGTGTGGTTGGACAGGATCGACTCATTACGACCCAGCACTTCCTCGGGGCTGTAGCCGGTAATCCGGGCAAAGGCCTC
>JBEBBF010000144.1:0-5517 GCA_041158545.1 Pseudomonadota bacterium
AGCAGGCTCAGGGCTTCGGCGCCATTGTCGCAGGACAGGATCCGCAACCCGCTGTCGCGCAGCATCGCCAGCAGCATGTCCCGATTCACCGGGTTGTCCTCGACCACCAGGATGCGGCGGCCGGGATAAAGGCGGCGGACCTGGCGTTCGGCGGGGCCGGGGGCGAAGCCGGCCGCCGCCGCTCCGGGCAGCAGCGGCTGTTCCGGCATGTGGCCCCGGCCGAGCCTGGCGGTGAACCAGAACTGGCTGCCGACGCCGGGCTGGCTGTCTACACCGATCTGGCCGCCCATCAGCTGGGCCAGGTGGCGGCAGATCACCAGCCCGAGGCCGGTCCCGCCGTGACGACGGGTGGGCGAGGCATCGCCCTGCTCGAAAGACTCAAACAGCCGGCGCTGCTGCACCTGGGAAATGCCGATGCCGGTGTCGCGGACGGAGAAGCGGATCTGCAGTTCGTCCTCGTCCTGCTGCAACAGCTGCATTTCCAGCGTGACGCTGCCGCGTTCGGTGAATTTCAGCGCGTTGCTGAGGAAGTTGAGCAGGATCTGGCTGATCTTCAGCGGGTCGCCGCAGAGCGGGGTGGTGAGTCCGGGGGGAATCTGCCGGGACAGGAACAGGTTTTTCAGCCGCGCCTGTTGCTCGACCATCAGGAAGACGTTGTCCACCAGCTGTTCCAGCAGGAAATCCCGTTCTTCCAGCTGCAGCTTGCCCGCCTCGATCTTCGAGAGGTCGAGGATGTCGTTGATGATCGCCAGCAGGTGGCGTGCCGATTCGCCGACCTTGAGCAGTTGCTCCCGCTGTTCCGCCTCCTGGGCGCGACGGAGCGCCAGCTGGGCAAAACCGAGGATGGCGTTGAGCGGCGTGCGGATTTCATGGCTCATGTTGGCCAGGAAGGTGGTCTTGGCCGCGGTGCCGGCGGCGGCGGCGCGGGCCAGGGCCATTTGTTCGTCGCGGGCGGCGGTCAGCTGGCGGATACGCTGCGCCACCGCGGCGGACATGGTGTTGAAGGCGGCGCCGAGCTGGCCGATTTCGTCCTGGCCCTGGGGCACCCGGTCCGGGGTCAGGTTGCCGCTGGCCACTTCCCGGCTGGCCCGGGTCAACGCCATCAGATGCCGGGTCAGGAACAGCCCCAGCACGATCATCAGCGCCGCGGAGAGCAGCAGTTCCAGCGCCGCAATGCCGCTGCCCTGCAGGAACAGCTGATGGTAGGCGGTGCCGATGTGGCGCAGGTCGATGCCGAAATGCAGCTGGCCCAGGGGCTGACCGTAAAAGACCAGCGGCCGCACCACGTCGTAGCGGGGGTGTTCCGGGTCGTCGAAGATGTCGAACTTGAGGTCGGGCGGCGGCAGCGGCTGGTGCTCCGGCCAGCCGACCTGGGCGACGACCCGGTGGAAATTGTCGGTGACGGCAACGTAGTCGATGCCCGGCGCCGTCTTGCTTTCTTCGAGCACCGCATGGACGGTGCTGTAGTCCTTTTGCAGCAAGGGCGCGGTGATCGCCGCCATCAGCACCGGGGTCAGCTGTTCCGCCTGACGCCGGGCCTGTTCGCCCATGTGGCCGGCCAGCAGGCGCAGGCTGTTGGCGACCATCAGCGTCAGCATCACCGCTTCAATGGCCAGGGCCAGCACCAGCAGCCGGCCGCGCAACGAGCCGAGAAAACGCATGCGGGCGGATCAGCCGCCGGAGTGGGTGGGCGCCGCTTCCAGGTCGTCGTTATCCACGTCGGCGTAACGGCGGGCGATTTCGGCGAAGGTCTGCTGGATGCCGAGGAAGGCGGCGACGATGTCCGGGTCGAAGTGGCTGCCGGCGCCTTCGCGGATGATGGACACCGCCTTGTCGTGGGGCATGGCCGGCTTGTACACCCGCTTGCTGATCAGTGCGTCGTAAACATCGGCGACGGCCATCAACCGGGCGGACAGCGGGATGTTTTCGCCCTTGAGCCCCAGGGGATAGCCGCTGCCGTCCCATTTTTCCTGGTGGGAGTAGGCGATTTCCTTGGCGTAACGCAGGAAATCGACGTTCATCCCCAGTTGCTCTTCCGCGTGCTGAATCGCGTCCCGGCCCAGAATGGTGTGGGTCTTCATGATTTCGAACTCTTCCGGCGTCAGCTTGCCGGGCTTCAGCAGGATGCTGTCCGGAATGCCGACCTTGCCGATGTCGTGCAGCGGTGCGGATTTGAACAGCAGCGCGATGTTGCGCTCGTCCAGGGTCTCGCAGAAGCGGGGATGGGTTTTCAGCTCTTCGGCCAGCGCCTTGACGTAATACTGGGTGCGGCGGATGTGGTTGCCGGTTTCGTTGTCGCGGGTTTCCGCCAGCGAGGCCATCGCCATGATGGTCACGTCCTGAATCGCCTGGATTTCCTGGCTGCGGCGGACCACTTCCTGGGTCCGTTTCTCGACTTCCAGCTCCAGGTATTCGTTCTGGTGACGCAGCAGGTCGGCGGTGGCCTTCATCGCCAGGTGGGTCTTGACCCGGGCCATGACGATGGGCGGGCTGACCGGCTTGGTGATGTAATCGACCGCGCCCAGCTCCAGGCCCCGTTCCTCGTCGTCGATGTCCGAGCGGGCGGTGACGAAGATCACCGGAATGTCCATGGTTTGCGGGTCGGATTTCAGCCGGCGGCAAACCTCGTAGCCATCCATCACCGGCATCATCACATCGAGCAGGATCAGGTCGGGCTGGGGCTTCCGTGCCGCCATCTGCAAGGCCTGCGGCCCGTTGTTCGAGCAGACGACATGATAGATGTCGCAGAGCAGCTCACTCAGCAGGAACAGGTTGTCCGGCGTGTCATCCACAACCAGGAGGGTGGGCTTGTCGTGCAGAATCATGTTTTTCCACTTCGGTCGTTGGGACTGCGGGGCGCAGCGGAAGTACCCGGAAGTGTGCCGGTTTCCCGCAGCCGCCACAAGCCGGAAGGCAGTTGTTGCCGGAATCGCCGTCGGCGCTCAGAAGCGATGACGGAAACTTTCGTCGGAATAGCTGACGAAATGATTGAAAGCCCAGTGCCGGGTGACGAGGCTGGACAGGCTGTCCAGCAAGGGCGGCGCGGTGGACAGGGACTTGAAGACAAAAACGCTCTTGCCTTCGGGAAGATGGCCATTGCGGTCCAGACTCAGCCGCACCATCAGCGGATGCAGCATTCCCCCGCCGATTTCAATCCGCTCCAGCCGGATTTCGTCGCATTGCGCCCGCAGGCTTTCCACTTCGGCCGGCGGCAGCGGCCGGGCTGCGGCGGGGAGCAGGGCAAGGCCGGCCTGATGCCGGCAATGGGCCACCATCGTCTTCTGCAGGATTTCGGGGTGGTTTTGCAGAAGCTTTTCCATGCGTTGCTGCAGAAACCACACCAGCACCACCCCGAACAACAGGCCGGTCAGGGAAAGCAGCGCACGCTGGCCCATGATTGAACCGGTTCAGCAGGGATAATCGGTATAACCCGTGGCGCCGCCGGCGTAGAAGGTCTTCGGGTCCGGCTCCAGCAGGGGGTGCTGGTATTGCCAGCGGGCGATCAGATTCGGATTGGCGATGAAGGGGCGGCCAAAGGCGACCAGATCGCCGCGGCCGGCGGCGTGCAGTGCCTTGGGCAGGTCAAAGTTGCCGCAGAGGATCAGGGCCCGGCGGAAGGCGCTGCGGATGCCCTTCAGCACCGGGCTGCTGGCGTCATGCACCCACTCGCCGGCCTGGTCGTTGAGGTGGATGTAGGCAATGCCGCGCCGATCCAGCTGGTTGGCCAGGTAGAGGTAGCTTTCCAGGTCGTCCGGATGCGCGGGAATGTCGTTGAAGCTGCCGAAGGGCGACAGCCGGACGCCAACCCGGTCCGGCCCCAGCACCGCGACCACCGCATCAACGGTTTCCAGCAGCAGCCGGCAACGGTTTTCCAGGCAGCCGCCGTAGGCGTCATCCCGCTCGTTATTGACGGCACCGGAGCGGAACTGGTCAAACAGATAGCCATTGGCGCCGTGAATCTCGACGCCGTCAAAGCCGGCATCCCGCGCCCGGGCGGCGGCGGTGGCGAATTCGCCGGGAATCGCCGCGGCTTCTTCGGTGGTGAGCCGGTGGGGCAGGCCGCAGGGGAGGTTGCCCGGCTGGCCTTCCGGATTCAGCGCAAAGGTGAAGATGTTCTGGGAAATCTGGCTGCTCGGCCCCACCGGCAGCGCCCGGTCGGCGCGCAGGCTGGGGTGGGAAATGCGGCCGCAGTGCCACAGCTGGGCAAAGATCCGGCCTTCCCGTTCGTGCACCGCGGCGGTGACCTGCTGCCAGCCGGCGACCTGGGCGTCGCTGTAGATCCCCGGTGTATACAAATAGCCACGCGCCCGTTCCGACGTCGGCACCCCTTCGGAAATGATCAGGCCGGCGCTGGCCCGCTGGGCGTAATACTCAGCCATCAGCGCGGTCGGCGCTTCGCCGGGCTCGGTGGCGCGGCAGCGGGTCATCGGGGCCATGATCACCCGGTTGCGCAGCCACAGATTGCCGAGCAGGTAGGGGGCGAACAATTCGGTGTTGGCGCAAAGCATGCTTACTCCTGAAAGCGCAGGGAAAGGTCCAGGGCCTTGACGTCCTTGGTCAGGCCACCAATGGAAATGCGATCCACGCCGGTTTCGGCGATGGCGCGCAGGGTGCTGAGATCGACGCCGCCGGAAGCTTCGAGAATGGCGCGGCCATTGCTGATCCGGGCGGCTTCGCGCATGGCATCCAGCGAGAAATTGTCGAGCAGGATCATCTGGGCGCCGGCGTCCAGGGCTTCTTCCAGCTCGGCCAGGCTTTCGACCTCGATCTGGATGAAGCGGCAGCGCTCGCTGGCTACGGCGGCGACCCGGCGGGCTTCTTCCAGCGCCGGGCGGATGCCGCCCGCGGCCATGATGTGGTTTTCCTTGATCAGGATGGCGTCCCACAAGGCCAGCCGGTGATTGCCGCCGCCGCCGATCCGCACGGCGTATTTCTGCGCCAGACGCAGGCCGGGCAGGGTCTTGCGGGTATCGACCACCTGGGCGCGGGTGCCGGCGACCACGTCGGCGTAGTGCCGGACCTTGGTCGCAACGCCGGACAGCAGCTGCAGGAAATTGAGGCCGCTGCGTTCGGCGGTGAGCATCGAGCGGGCGCTGCCTTCGATGCGGCACAGCACCTGGTTCGGGCTGACCCGGTCGCCATCCGCGACTTCCCATTCGATCCTGACCATCGGGTCGAGATGGCGGAAGCAGGCGTCAAACCATTCGCGGCCGCAGAGCACGGCGTCTTCACGGGAGATCACGGTGGCCCGGCCGATTTCGGCGGCGGGAACCAGCTGGGCGGTCAGGTCGCCGGCGCCGACATCTTCGGCCAGGGCGGTGGCGACATTGCGTTCGATTTCAGAGGCTAGAGAAACGGATGTTCCAAAAGGCATGGTGATTTTTCGTGCTAGATTGCGAGCGCGAATTCTAACGCCAGGGGGTGGGAGATGTCCGGGCTGATGAGCGTTTTCCAGGTTGGAATCGGGGTTTTGGTCGCCTTTGGCCTGTTGGGCGTGCTGTTATTCCTCTATTTGCG
>JBEBBF010000145.1:0-3153 GCA_041158545.1 Pseudomonadota bacterium
GCCCGGCTGTTCCGGGATCGACTGGCTGCACGAGCTGCGGCAGGACGGGTATCCGGCGGACGTGGTGCTGATGACCGCCTACGCCGACCTGGATACGGCCATCGATGCGCTGCGGGCCGGGGCGGCGGATTTCCTGCTGAAGCCCTTTTCGCTGGCGCAGGTGCTCAACGCGATGCAGCGTTGTTTCGAGCGTTCCCGGCTGGCGCGGGAGAATTTCGTGCTGCGCCGGGAGGTCAGCACCCATGCGGCGGATATCGACGGGGTGGTCGGGCAATCGGAGGCGATGCTCCGGGTTTGCGAACGGCTGAAGCGGATTGCGCCGACGCCGGCGACGGTGCTGCTGTCCGGGGAATCCGGCACCGGCAAGGAAGTGGCGGCGCGGGCGCTGCACCGGATGAGCCCGCGCAGCGACGGCCCCTTCGTGCCGGTGAATTGCGCGGCGATTGCCGCCGAGTTGATCGAGTCGGAACTGTTCGGCCACATCAAGGGCGCCTACACCGGCGCCCAGCAGAACCGGGAAGGCCTGTTTTATTACGCCCGCGGCGGCACCCTGTTCCTCGACGAAATTTCCGAGTTGCCGGCGGCGGCGCAGGCCAAGCTGCTGCGGGCGCTGGAAGAACGGCGGATACGCCCGGTGGGCTCGGAGCAGGAAATCGCCGTCGATGTCCGGGTGATTGCCGCGACCAACCGGGATTTGAAGACCGAAGTCGCGGCACAGCGTTTCCGCTCGGATCTGTATTACCGGCTGCAGGTGCTGGAAGTGACCCTGCCGCCGCTGCGGGAGCGGCCGGAGGACATTCCGCTGCTGGCCCGGCATTTCGTCCAGCTGCTGGCGCCCAAGCTGGGGGTGCCGCAACTGGGGCTGGAGCCGCGGACCCTGGCCCGGCTGAGCGATTACGACTGGCCGGGGAATGTCCGCGAGCTGCGCAATCTGGTCGAACGCTCGCTGATCCTCGGCTGGTTCGACATCGGCCCGGAGCCGGAGGGGAACGCGGTGCAGGCCAGCGCCAGCGCCGATGAGACCCTGGAGGCGGTGGAAAAGCGCCACATCCTGGCGGTGCTGGCGGCCTGCGAGGGCAACAAGTCGGAAGCCAGTCGCCGGCTGGGCATCTCCCGCAAAACCATGGATCGCAAGTGTCAGGCCTGGGGCCTCTGACGCCGCCGGTGCGGCGCTCGATCCGCAGCCGCCTGCTGCTGCTGGCGCTGCTGCCGCTGGGGGTGGTGCTGCCGCTCAGCCTCGTCGCGCTGGCCTATTGGGGCGGCCAGTATTTCGACCAGCTGCTGGTGACCAAGGTCCGCAGCGATCTGGCGGTGGCCCAGGGCTATTTCGACCGGGTCGCCGGCGGTGTCGGGCGCTCGGTGGCCAGCCTGGCCTTTTCCGACAAGGCGCTGCGCCTGATCAGCGCCGCGCCGCGGACGGCGCCGGGGCCATTGCTGGCGACGCTGCAGATGGAAGGCCGGCTGGATTTCCTGCGTTTTCATGACGTGGCGTCGGCGCGGCGGCTGGCCGGGAACTGGCCGGTGATCGCCGCGGCGCTGGCGGGCAGCGAGCGCACCGAAACCGAATTGCTGCTCCCGGCGCAGCTGGCAGCCCTGGACCCGGCGCTGGCGCAGCGGGCGCTGACGCCCTTGATTCCCACCGCCAACGCCGCGCCCAGCCAGCGCGACAGCGAGGAGCGCGGCCTGGTGATCCACGCCGCGGCGCCGGCCTACGACGGCAGCGGCCATCTGCTCGGGGTGCTGGAGGGTGGCGTGCTGCTGAACAAGAACCTGGATTTCATCGACACGCTGAATGCGGTGGTCTATCCCGACGGTGCCTTGCCCTTCGGCAGCGCCGGCACGGCGACCTTGTTCCTCGGCGATGTGCGGGTGGCGACCAATGTCCGGCTGTTCGGCGATACCCGCGCCATCGGCACCCGGGTTTCCGCGGCGGTGCAGGAGTCGGTGCTGCAGCAGGGGCGGACCTGGCTGGATCGGGCGTTTGTCGTCAATGACTGGTATGTCTCGGCCTACGCCCCCCTGCTCGACGGCCGCGGCCAGCGGATCGGCATGCTCTACGTCGGCTTCCTCGAACAGCCCTTCCTGCAGGCCCGCCATCATCTGCTGGCGGCGGCGACCGGCTTTTTCCTGCTGGCGATGGTGCTGGCCGGGGTGTATGCGGTGATTTACGCCCGGCGGGTGTCGCAGCCGATCGAGCGGATGCACGCGACGATGACGGCGATTGAATCCGGCGATCTGGCAGCCCGGGTCGGCGCCGTGGCCGGGGAGGACGAGCTGGCGGCGATGGCCGCCCACTTTGATCATCTGCTCGGCCAGCTGCAGGCCCAGGCGGATTCGCTGAAGCGCTGGGGCAGCGCCCTCGATGCCAAGGTGGCGGAACAGACCGGGGAGCTGAAGCGGGCGGTGAGCGAATTGCGGGCGGCCCAGTCGCAACTGGTGATGAACGAGAAACTCGCTGCCATCGGCCAGCTGACCGCCGGCATCGCCCATGAAATCAATAATCCGATTGCGGTGATCCAGGGCAACCTCGACGTGCTGCGCGACGAGCTGGGCCCGGACGCGGAACAGGTCGCCACCGAGATCCGCCTGATCCACGAACAGGTGCAGCGCATCCGGCTGATCGTCGCCAAGCTGCTGCAGTTCGCCCGGCCTCAGGATTTTGTCGGCTACCTGGAACCGGTGAATGTGGCGACGCTGCTGCAGGACACGCTGCTCCTGGTCCGCCACCTGCTGACCAAGGGCAGCATCGCCATCGAGCAGCATCTCGATTCCTCCCGCCGGGTCATCTGCAACCGCAACGAGCTGCAGCAGGTCATCGTCAACCTGCTGGTCAACGCCATCCAGGCCATGCCCGGCGGCGGCACGCTGTACCTGCAGATCGAAGACTGGGACGAAGCCGACCTGCCGCTGGGCATCCGCCTGATCGTCGCCGACTCCGGCCCCGGCATCAGCGCCGACGACCTGGCACAACTGTTCCAGCCCTTCTTCACCGCCAAGAAACCCGGCGGCAACGGCCTCGGCCTCTGGGTCAGCCAGAGCCTGGTCGAACGCTACGGCGGCCGCATCACCGCCGAAAACCTCCCCCAACGCGGCGCCCGCTTCACCGTCTGGCTCAAACTGGAACCCCAGGGGCTCTGACCAGCCGTTGCATTA
>JBEBBF010000146.1:0-8593 GCA_041158545.1 Pseudomonadota bacterium
TGGCGTATCCGGGTTTGCTGGGTTTCCTTGGGGAAGCGCAGCTTGGCGGCGTCGTTGAGGTAATTGACCAGATTGCCGATGCACAGCAGCGACGACAGCGTGATGAACAAGGCCATGTAGGTCATCGCGACGATCTTGTCGTTGGAGAGGATGCGGCAGTTCAGCGAGGAGGTGATGGCGGCCAGCCGGTCGTAGCGCAGCGCGCCGCGGACCGCGAAGTAGAACAGCAGCGCCATCAGCGCCAGCACCGCCAGCAACACCCAGGTCCGGGGCGAGGTCAGTGCACGCCCCAGATCCCGGAATTCTTCGGCCAGTTCCCGGCGCCAGTTGGACATGTTCGGCTCCGGCTCAGGCGGCGGTCTTACCCTTTTGCCACAGCACATCGCCGCGGCCTTCGGCCTTGTTCAGCGTGCGGCCGAGGATGAAGAGCAGGTCGGACAGGCGGTTGAGGTAGCGGCGCAGCACGTCGGAAACCGGCTCGGAGTGGCCAAGATGGACGATGCTGCGTTCGGCGCGGCGGCAGACGGTGCGGGCCAGGTGGGCGTGCGCGGCGGCGCGGCTGCCGCCGGGGAGGATGAATTCCTTCAGCCGCGGCAGGTCGGCGTTGAAGTCTTCGGCCTGCTGTTCCAGGCGGCTGACCTGGGCCGGCTGCATCACGGTCATGCCGGGCAGGCAGAGTTCGCCGCCAAGGTCGAACAGGTCGTGCTGGATGTCGAGCAGCGCGCTGCGGACGGCGTCCGGCAGGGTCTCGCACAGCAGCACGCCGAGGCAGGAATTGAGTTCATCGACTTCGCCGATGGCGTCGATGCGCAGGCTGTCCTTGCCGACGCGAGAGCCATCGCCGAGGCCGGTGGTGCCGGCATCGCCGGTCCGGGTGACGATCTTGGAGAGGCGGTTTCCTGCACGGTTTTCCATGGTGTGTCCCTTGGTCAAATTTGCGGCGGATTATACTGGGGCATCCTTGGCTTCAGGTTTTCATCATGCCCCGTTTTTGTGCCAACCTCAGTTTTCTGTTTACCGAAGTCGACTTTCCCGCAAGATTTGAACAAGCCGCCCGCGCCGGGTTCCGCGGCGTGGAATATCTCTTTCCCTACGCCTGGCCGCGAGAGGAGATCGCCGCCTGGCGGCGCGAGGCTGGCGTCGAGCAGGTGCTGTTCAACCTGCCGGCCGGGGATTGGGCCGCTGGCGAGCGGGGCTATGCCTGCCATCCGGGGCGGGAAGCCGAGTTCCGCGCCGGGCTGGAACAGGCGCTGGATTACGCCGCGGCGCTGGGTTGCCGGCGGCTGCACGCGCTGGCCGGGCTGGCCCCGGCGGGGGCGAGCGAGGCGGCAATCCGGGCGACTTTCTGCAGCAACCTCGGCTGGGCGGCACAGGCTTGCGCCCGCCATGGCGTGCAACTGCTGATCGAGCCGATCAACAGCCGGATCGACATGCCCGGCTACTGGCTGGACACCCCGGCCAAGGCGTTTCAGCTGCAGGCGGAAATCGCCCAGCCCAACCTGGCGGTGCAGCTGGACCTCTACCATGCCCAGGTGATGGCCGGCGATCTGGCGCGGACGCTGGCCGCGGAGTTGCCGCGGATCGGCCATATCCAGATCGCCGACAACCCCGGCCGCAACGAGCCGGGCACCGGCGAAATCAACTATCCCTTCCTGTTTGCCGAGCTGGACCGGCTGGGCTATGCCGGCTGGGTCGGCTGCGAATACAAGCCGCGGCAGGGGACGCTGGACGGACTGGGCTGGTTCGCGCCGTGGCGGGCGGGGGCGGGTTAGAATCCGGCGAAAAATGTCCGGAATCGGCTGATTTCCGGTGGCCGCAGCCCATTTCCGGGCGCACTAGGGGGAAGAAATGACACAGGTTGCGCAGCCGCAGGCCGCTTTGCGGGAGGCGCCGCGGGAATTCCCGCCGCCGGAGGCCGCGCTGCGGCAAAGCCTGCTGGCCGGCTTGCAGGCGATTCTCCCGGCGGGCGCCCTGCTCAGCGAGCCCGTCGAACTCCGCCCCTACGAATGCGACGGGCTGACGGCCTTCCGCCAGTTGCCGCTGGCGGTCTGCCTGCCCGAGGACGAAAAGCAGGCCGCGGCGATCCTCAAGCTTTGCCATCGCCTGCAGGTGCCGGTGGTGGCCCGTGGTGCCGGCACCGGGCTGTCCGGCGGCGCGATGCCCCACGCGGCCGGGGTGGTGCTATCCACCGCCCGCTTCCGTCGCATCCTGAAGATCGATCCGGAAGCCTGCCTGGCGGTGGTGCAGCCGGGGGTGCGCAATCTGGCGGTGTCGGAGGCGGTGGCGCCTTACGGCTTGTATTACGCGCCGGACCCTTCGTCGCAGATTGCCTGCACGCTGGGCGGCAACGTCGCGGAAAACTCCGGCGGCGTGCATTGCCTGAAATACGGGCTGACGGTGCATAACGTGCTGCGACTGCGGGCGCTGAGCATGGCCGGCGAGGTGCTGGAGATCGGCAGCGAGGCGCCGGACAGCCCCGGCTACGACCTGCTGGCGCTGATGATCGGCTCCGAGGGCATGCTGGCGCTGACCACGGAAATCACCGTGCGGCTGACGCCGAAGCCGGAGACCGCCCAGGTGGTGCTGGCGTCCTTCGACGATGTCGGCCGCGCCGGCGATGCGGTGGCGGCGATCATCGCCGCCGGGATCATTCCCGCCGGGCTGGAAATGATGGACAAGGCGGCGACCGCTGCGGTCGAGCCCTTCGTCCGCGCCGGCTACGACCTGGAGGCCGAGGCGATCCTGCTGTGTGAGTCGGACGGTACGCCGGAGGAAGTGGCCGAGGAAATCGAGCGGGTCAAGGCGGTGCTGGGCGCCGCCGGAGCGCGGCAGATTCGGGTGTCGCAAAGCGAGGTCGAGCGCCTGCGCTTCTGGGCCGGTCGCAAGGCGGCTTTCCCGGCGGTGGGGCGGATCACCCCGGATTACTACTGCATGGACGGCACGATCCCGCGCAAGCGGCTGGCGGAGATGCTGACGGCGATTGCGGCGATGGAGCGGAAATACGGCCTGCGCTGCGCCAATGTCTTCCATGCCGGCGACGGCAACCTGCATCCCCTGATCATGTACGACGCCAACGTCGAGGGCGAAGTGGCGCGGGCCGAGGCCTTTGGTGCCGAAATCCTGGAGCTGTCCGTCGCGCTGGGCGGCTCGATCACCGGTGAGCACGGCGTCGGTGTCGAGAAGATCGACCAGATGTGCGTGCAGTTCACGTCGCCAGAGCTGACCGCCTTCCACAGGCTGAAGGCGGCGTTCGACCCGGACGGGCTGCTCAACCCCGGCAAGGCGGTGCCCAGCCTGCACCGCTGTGCCGAATACGGAAAGATGCACGTGCATCGTGGCGAACTTGCCTTCCCCGAGCTGGAGCGCTTCTGATGTTCGAGTTGAGCGAAACGCAAAAGACGCTGCTGTGGATCGTCGGGCTGCCGCTGCTGTCGCTGATCGGTTCCTGGTTTTCCCTGCTGCACTTCAGCCAGCGCGACCGGCAGCCGCCCAAGAACCTGCGCCGTATCGAGGAGGATGACGATGAGCGTCGCGATGCCCTCTGAACTGGCCGAACTGGCGGACATCGTCCGTAATACCAGCGCGCCGCTGTGTCCGCAGGGCGGCAACAGCAAGGCCTTCTACGGCCGGCCGGTGGCGGCGACGCCCTTGTCGCTGGCGGCTTACCGCGGCGTGATCGCCTACGAACCCAGCGAGTTGTACCTCACCGCCCGCGCCGGGACGCCGCTGGTCGAGATCGAAAACCTGCTGGCCGCGCAGGGCCAGATGCTGGCCTGGGAGCCGCCGGCCTTTCCGGGCGCAACCCTGGGCGGCAGCATCGCCAGCGGTTTGTCCGGGCCGCGCCGGCAACGGGCTGGTGCCGCCCGGGATTTCGTCCTCGGCGTGACGCTGGTCGATGGCCGCGGCGAGGTGCTGCTCTTTGGTGGCCAGGTCATGAAAAATGTCGCCGGCTACGATGTTTCCCGTTTTCTGGTCGGCAGCCTGGGCACGCTGGGGGTGCTGGCGGAGATCACCGTCAAGGTGCTGCCCCGCCCGGCGGCGGAGGCGACGCTGGTGTTCGACCTGACCCAGGCCGAGGCGCTGACCCGGCTGGCGGGTTGGGGGCGTCAGCCCTGGCCGATTTCCGCCAGTTGCTGGCTGGAAGGCCGGCTGCTGTTGCGCCTGTCCGGCGCCCGCGCCGCGGTGGATAAGGCGGTGGCCTGCCTGGGCGGCAGCCTGTGGGCCGATGCCGCCGGCTTCTGGCAGTCGCTGCGCAACCAGGAATTGCCCTTGTTCCAGCAGCGGCCGTTGTGGCGGCTGGCTGTGCCGGTGACGACGCCGGCGCTGGCCTGGCCGGAGCGGCAGGCGCTGGAGTGGGGCGGCGGGCTGCGCTGGCTGGCCGGGGACGACTGGCCGGCAGCGGAAATTCGCCGGGTGGCGCAGGCGGCGGGTGGGCATGCCACCTTGTACCGCGCCGATCCGGACGCGCCGGAATCCGAGGTGTTCACGCCGCTGGCGCCGGCCTTGCTGGCCTTGCAGCAGCGGCTGAAACAGCGTTTTGACCCCCGCGGGATACTCAGCCCCGGCCGAATTTACGAGGGCTTGTGATGCAGACGCAGCTCGCTGAATCCTTTCGTGACAGCGCCCTCGGCCGTGAGGCCGACGCGATTCTCCGGCAGTGCGTGCATTGCGGCTTCTGCACCGCCACCTGCCCGACCTATCAGTTGCTGGGCGACGAGCTGGACGGCCCGCGGGGCCGCATCTACCTGATCAAGCAGGTGCTGGAAGGCACGCCGGCGGATACCACGATCCGCAGCCATCTGGACCGCTGCCTGACTTGCCGCTCCTGCGAAACGACCTGTCCGTCCGGGGTGCAATACAGCCGGCTGCTCGACATCGGCCGCCGGGTGGTGGCCCAGCAGCTGCCGCGCCGCGGGCTGGACCGGGTGATGCGCTATACCCTGAGCCAGGGGCTGCCGCGGCCCTGGCTGTTCCGTCCGGCGGTGGCGCTGGGCCAGGTCCTGCGGCCGCTGTTGCCGTCGGTGCTGGCGGACAAGCTGCCGACGGTCAGCAAGGCGACAACCGTGACGCTGTGGCCGACGCCGCGTCAGTCGCGGCGGATGCTCGCGCTGGCCGGTTGCGTGCAGCCGTCGCTGGCGCCCAATATCAACGCGGCGACGGCGCGGGTGCTGGACCGGCTGGGGATCAGCCTTTACGAGGTGCCCAAGGCCGGCTGTTGCGGCGCCTTGCGTTTTCATCTGGACGAGCAGGCGGCGGCGCTGGACGACATGCGCCGCAATATCGATGCCTGGTGGCCGGAAATCGACGCCGGGGTCGAGGCGATTGTCGTGACGGCGTCCGGCTGCGGCGTCCAGGTCAAGGAGTACGGCCACTGCCTGCGCCATGACCCGGATTACGCGAGCAAGGCGGCGCGGATCAGCGCGCTTTGCCGCGATCCTTCGGAAGTATTGCTGGCCGAGTCGGGCCGCTTGCAGCCGCTGTTGTCCCAGTTCGCCGCTCCCCGCGGTAAACTCGCGTTCCACGCGCCGTGCAGTTTGCAGCACGGCCTGAAAATACGAGGGGTGATCGAAGGCATGCTGAGCACCCTGGGGTATGAATTGACGCCGGTGGCGGAGGGGCATCTGTGTTGCGGTTCGGCGGGGACGTACTCGCTGCTGCAGGGCAGGATCGCCGGCCGTCTGCGCGACAACAAGCTGACGGCGCTGAATGCGGGTGCGCCATTACGGATTGCCACGGCCAATATCGGCTGCCTGACGCATCTGCAGGCCGGCTCGGAATTGCCGGTGGAACACTGGATTGAATTGCTGGATCGGGCCCTGTGCGGGATGAAGGATTGATGGAAGTGAGCAGGGAACGGGAATGAGTACGCCGGTCACCGAGATCGTCAAATCCTTGACGGCGCTGCAGGCCGGTCAGGTCAAGCACCTGCTGGAGCGGGGCATCCGCATCCCGCCGCAGCCGCGGGTGGTCGAGGAAATGCGCCAGCTGATGCTGCGCAATGCGCTCGATGTCCGGGCGCTGGCGCGGACGATCAGCCAGGATCCCGGCATCACCGCCGACCTGTTCCGCCTGACCCGCACCGCCGCCTACAGCCAGCACGCCCCCTTTGATTCGGTGGAAGACCTGGTTCATGCGCTGGGCGTCAAGCAGACCTTCAACCTGGTCCAGGCCATTGCCGCCGCCAGCAGCCTGGACGTCAGCCGTAACCGCACCGCCTTCGAGGCCTACTGGGCGCGCTCGCAGGCGGTGGCGCAGATTGCGATGCTGGTGGCCAACGAGCGGGTCACGGTCTGCAACATCTTCCCGGATCAGGCCTATCTGGCCGGGATGTTCCACGATTGCGGCGTGCCGGTGCTGATGCAGCGCTTTTCCACCTACTGCAAGGAAATGCATCTGACCGAGCCCGGTCGCTGGGCCAGCCTGGCCGAAGAGGACCGCCGCTTCAACGCCGACCATTGCGTTGTCGGCTATCTGGTGGCCCGCCACTGGAATCTGCCGGATTTCATCAGCGACGCGATTCGCTATCATCACGACATTGAGCAATTAGGGCAGCATGCCAGCCGGACCATGGTGGCGATCCTGCAGATGAGCATCGAGATTTATCACCGTTACCAGCAAGTGCCCAACCCGGAATGGGAGCAGGTTGCCGGACTGGTGCTGGACGAGCTGGGCCTGCACCCGGATAGCGTGTCCGAATTCATCGATGACATCCTGGAGCAGTTCCACGCCCGGACCCACTAGAGAAGAGGAAACCATGAGCGAGTCCACCGCCACTCCCGGCGCGGCCCCCGTAGAAGAACGTCGGCGCAACCCGCAGCTGCGGGTGCTGTTCGACAGCGCCTACCAGATGATCGAGCCCTTTTTCGACCCGGATGCCGGCTGGGGCGGCCATTCGCTGGAACACCTGGCCTTCCGGGTGTTGCGGGAAAACTTCCCCAAGCTGAGCAGCGAGGAAGTCCATGTGGTGATCGTCGCCGCGCACCGGGTCTATATCGAGCGCCATCCGGAGCGCAGCCAGCATCTCAAGCGGCCGGACCAACTGCGCCGTGGCGGCTTTTAAGGGAGGGCGGGGCGTGAGTTTCAGCCTTCGGCAAGGAAAGGCGACATGGCACTGAACATCGACGCCTGCATCGCCCAGCATCAGGGCGACCGCAAGGAGCAGCAGGACCGGGTGGCCATCCTGCAACATGAACGCAAAAAGGGCGTGGCGCTGGCGGTGGTCGCCGACGGCATGGGCGGGCACGCCGGCGGGGCGCTGGCTGCCGAACAGGTGGTGCATACCGCCCGCAACAACCTGCATCAGTATTCGCCGGAAGGGGAAACCCCGTTCGATCTGCTGCATACCAGCCTGCTCGAAGCCCACACGATGATCAAGGCTTCCCGCTTCATCAACGAAAAAGACCCGCACAGCACCGGCGTGCTGCTGCTGATGCAGCCGGGCAAGGCGGCCTGGGCGCACTGCGGTGACAGCCGGCTCTACCGCTTCCGCGGCGACCAGCCCTTCTTCCGCACCTGTGACCATTCCTACGTCGAGCATCTGGTGCGCTCCGGCAAGATTTCCCCGAAGGAAGCCCTGACCCATCCGCGCCGCAATGTGCTGATGACCTCGCTGGGCGGCCGGGAAAAACCCTTCATCACCTACGACGAATCCACCGACCTCCAGGACGGCGACAGCTTCCTGCTCTGCACCGACGGGCTGTGGGGTTATTTCGACGATCAGGAGCTGGCGCGGATCATCCACGTCTCGACGGCGCGGGAAGCCGCCGGCCGGCTGATCGACCTCGCCCGGCTGCGTGGCCACGGCGGCGGCGACAACGTCTCCATCGCCATCGTCAAACTGGTGGAAACCGCCGAGCCCAAGGCGGCGCCCCGCTTCGGCGCCGGTCGGCCGGTCTAGCATGGCGCTGGTGCCCTGCCGGTCCTGTAGTCATCAGGTGGATACCTCGGCGCAGGCCTGTCCCGGCTGCGGGGCCACCAACCCCGGCAGCCGGCTGAGCAAGCAGCAATCCGACTTTCTGTGGTTCGTCGCCCAGTGGCTGGTCGGCGCCTTCATCCTCTACACGCTGGCCAGTTGGGGCTGGGATACCGTCCGGCCCTATGTCCGCCAGTTCGTCGTCAAGCAGCAGGTCGAAGCGCCGCGCTGAGCGGCCCTGCGGTGGCGCCCAGGCCCGCCGCCCGCTTGGCTTGCCGCTTCCTTCAGGTCGCTGCGGCAGCCTTGGCCCGTTGCCGCAGCACGGTGACCACTTCGCCGCCGATGCCCCAGTTGTCGGTCTCCACTTCATCGACCACCACCACGGTCGTCGCCGGGTTCTTGCCCAGCACATCCACCAGCAATTGGGTCGCACCACGGATCAGCGCCGCCTTCTGTTCGGCGGTGGCCCCTTCGCGGGTGATCTTGATATTCACGTAAGGCATGTTTTTCTCCTGTCAGGGTGGGGGAGGGCGCATTGTCGAAAGCGGCATTGATCTTGTAAAATGAATAAATAAACAATTTATTCATCTTGGAAAGAGAATGTTCGAGCTCTCAGACCTGCGCATCTTTCTCGCGGTGATCCAGGAAGGCGGCATCAGCCGCGCCGCCACGGTCCTGCAC
>JBEBBF010000147.1:0-2613 GCA_041158545.1 Pseudomonadota bacterium
CAGGAGTCCGAGTCTTCCGTGGCGATATTGAGGCGATAGAGCAAGGTCTTGCTCTCGTTGAGCGCCCCGGTCAAATCCGCGCCCAGCCAGTAGTTTGACCAGGAGCCAACACCGGCATTGACCTCGCCCTGGAAGTTTTCCTGTGGCTTTTTGGTCAGTACGTTGACCGCGCCACCCGGTTCCGTGCGTCCGTAAAGAATGCTCGCCGGTCCCTTGAGCACCTCCAGTCGCTCGACGTTGTTCATCCAGACGCCGCCGTTGGCATAGGTCAGGCCGGGGGTGGCGTCCTCGATCCGAAAGCCGTTCCACAGGGTTGTCGGCGACGAGAACCCCCGGAAGATCAGATAGTCGCCCTGGTCCTTCATGCCCAGGCTTTGCACGCCCAGATAGCTCAGGACGCTTGGCAAGCCGCCGCTGGTCTGGCCTTGCTCCCTGAGAACCTGTTGCGGGATGACTTCCACGGTCATCGGCGTTTGCAGCAAGGGCGTATCGGTTTTCGTCGCGGTTGACGTCCGTTGAACCGCATACCCGGTTTCGATATCGGAGCGTGCCCGGACTTCAATCGTCCCTAGTTGTGTCTCCTCTTCTGCATAGGCGCTGCAGAAACAGCCCGCCACCATGGTTGAAACAACTGTTTTCAGCAAGGTGGCACATGCCACCGATTGGACCCGACCAATTCCCATGAAACCCCCGGTTTATTTGTATTTTGGACGGGAAATCCTTGCGAACGGCCGCCCGATGGAAGGCGCAGGGTAGCGAAAGCAAACACTGGCGAGAATGCGACATAAAGTCGCATCGCAGATTCCTGTCAGAGTGGGGCGCTACGGGTTAGCCCATGTTTAACGCAAAACCTAAAATTCCCGATTAACCATGATCTTGTGCGCAATCAATTCCGCGAGTGGCACTACAAGTGTGTTTCAGGAGGGGAATTGGGATCAGGTGGTGAATTTTTCAGTGCCTCCTGGCAGAGGGTCGAGGGCTTCGTAGATGGCGCTGAGCCTGGGGTCGGGCTGCGTGGCCTTACGCACATGGAGGGTCCGTCCGTCCTTATCAGATTGAAATGGAACCTGACAAAGTAGAAGTAAGCCCGAGTTAGAATCCCGCCGCCCGAGTGCCTGTCGCGCACCGTGCGAGGATTGCGGCGGTTCGCCTGACCGCGCCCGGCACGGGCGACTTGCCGTTTTTCCCCTGGTTTGCGCTTTCTCCCACCCTGAATTCCAGCGAGTTTCCCCATGTCCGTGCCGCATCCTGCCCTGTTGATCCTGCTGCTTGCCCTGGCCTTGCCGGTTGCGGCGGGGGAGGGCGATGCCGCCAAGGCCGCCGACCGCCAGGCGCGGCTGGCCAATGCCGAGGCGCTGGAGCAGCAGGGGCGGGCCGAGCAGGCGGCGGTGGAGCAGTCCTACCAGGCGGAAAAAACCGCCTGCCACGCCGAACTGCTGGTGACCCATTGCCAGAGCAAGGCGCGGGATCGTTACGTCGCAGCGATCCGGCCGGCGCGGGACAAGGAAAACCGGGCGCACGCGATGGTGTTGCAGATTCGTCAGGAAGAGCGGGACGAGCGCCTGCAGGACAAGGCCGGCCGCCAGGAGGCCGAAGACGCCGATCTGGCCGTGCGGCGCGGCGATGCGGAAGCGGCGGCCAGTGCGGCGGAAGCCCGTCGGGCCGCCCGGCTGGCGGAAAAGGAGGCCCAGGCCGAAGCCGGCGCCCGCAAGCGCCAGGCCAGCGACGAGGCCCACGCCCGCAAGCAGGCGGAGCACGAACGCAAGGTCGCCGAGCAGATCCGCCGCCATCAGGCCGGGCAGGCCGCGGCCGGCCGCTGACAGCCCGACGGGGCGGGCCGGCCTCCAGCCGGGCTGGCGTTATACGCTTCAGCTATAAGCTTTTTGCCATTCATTCTTTTTCCACGCTGCGGCTTGGCCTAGACTGCCGCCACGCGCCGTGGGTTGCCACGGCCCCCGCCCACTTCCCAACGGAGTCCAAGCATGAACATCGCCAACAATGTGGCCGAACTGGTGGGCAACACCCCGCTGGTCAAGCTGAACCGGGTCAGCGCCGATTGCGTCGCCACCGTCGTCGTCAAACTGGAATTCTTCAACCCCGGCCATAGCGTCAAGGACCGGATCGCCGTCGCGATGCTCGACGCCGCGCAGGCGGCCGGGCAGATCGGCCCGGACAGCATCGTGCTGGAGCCGACTTCCGGGAATACCGGGATCGGCCTGGCGATGGTCTGCGCCGCCCGCGGCATCAAGTGCGCCTTCGTGATGCAGGAAACCATGAGCCGCGAACGCCGGCTGCTGCTGAAGGCCTACGGCGCCGAGCTGATCCTGACCCCCGGCCCGGCGGGCATGGGCGGTGCGATTGCCAAGGCCAATGAACTGGCTGCCGCCGATAGCCGTTACTTCATCCCGCAACAGTTCGAAAACCCGGCCAACCCGGCGATCCACCGGGCGACCACCGCCGAGGAAATCTGGCGCGACACCGATGGCCAGGTCGATATTTTCATCGCTGGCGTCGGCACAGGCGGCACCGTGACCGGGGTCGGCGAGGCGCTCAAGGCAAAGAACCCGAAGATCCAGGTCATCGCCATCGAACCCGATGCCTCGCCGGTACTTT
>JBEBBF010000148.1:0-8223 GCA_041158545.1 Pseudomonadota bacterium
AGAGGTTGTAGAGGCTTCGTGCCAGATCAGGTTCGAACCGTGCGGGGTTGTTTTGAGCCAGACGCCGCCGGATGGCTACAGCTTCTTCAATGGTCTCCAAGGCTCGGCGGTGGTCGCCCAAGTCCCCTAGTCTGATAGAGAGGTTGTTGAGGCTTTGGGCCAGATCAGGTTCGAAGCGTGCGGGGTTGTTTTGAGCCAGACGCAGCCAGATGGCTACAGCTTCTTCAATGGTCTCCAAGGCTCGGCGGTGGTCGCCCAAATCCCTGAGTAAGGTCGATAGGTTGTTGAGGCTTCGGGCTAGTTCCATTGCGAATGCGGCGGGGTTTGCCGCTGCCAAGTTTTGGAATAGCGTGACGGCCTCTTCAAGGGCGGTCACTGCTGCCGGAACATTTCCCAATTCGGCGAGTGAGCGAGAACGCTGCCTTAATGCTCTGGCGCGGTCTGCGAAAGTGGGTTCATCTTGCGGGAGTGTGTCGAGCAGCGCTTCGCTCAGTTCAGCGACGCCTTGCCAGTCGCAGGCCTGGGCCAGGGCGTCGCACAGGGCCAGGGCGTCGGCTACGGACAGTTGGGCTTCCTGCAGGTTGTGGGTGGCTTGCCACCTTTGCCATTGTTGCGCCTGGTTTGGGCGCAGGGCGGTGCGTTGCGACTCAGGTCTTGGGGAGAGGTCGTCTCGCCCCTGATCCGGTACGGGCGCTTGCAGATCGGTTTCAGTCAAGACCGGGGCCAGGGCGCGCATGGACCATAAGTCCGGGGCGCCGGCCATCAGGCTGTCTGTCAAATCCGCTGGCCAGAACAGGACGAGCCTGAGGCGTTTGCTGCGCAAGGCCTCGCGGCGCTGGTTCAGGTAAGGGGCGAACTGGGCGACCACCGCCCGGACATCACCGGAGCTGAGGTCCAGCAGCAGGGTCGTGCCTTCTGCCTGCCGGGCAATGGCGTGATCCAGTGCGGCAATCAGGGCCATCCGGATTTGTGCGGCATCCGGCAGCGGCGTTCCTGCCACGGGCCAGGGAATGTCGTAGGGCGGCTGGTCTTTCCAGGTGGTCGACAGGTGGAACCGGGCGGCCAGGGCGGCGGCCGGCGTGGCCACCAGTATGGGGAGATACAGAAAGCCGGTGGTTTCCTGCAGCAACAGGCGGGCGGGGGCGATTTGCGCCTGTCCGCTTGTGCTGAGGGTGAAGCGGTGATTCAAAATCAGGGCGCGCTGGATGAGGATGCGAACTGTGCTTCCAGCGGCTTGCGCAGCAGGGGATGCACGTCGTACCACTCGGTGCCGTTCAAATAGAGCAGAACCCGTTTCTGCGCCAGATCGCTGATGACCCACTGCCAGTCGGCTGCGGTTTCGAGGCGGGCTTCCTTGTCGCGCCGGATTTGCTGCAGGCGTTCCGCGCTGTCCTTCGGGAAGGGGAGGTAGGGGCGCCGCAATTCGTTATAGACCCGCTCCAGTTGTGCCTGACTGACGGGGAAGCCGCTGGTGAGCCCGGCCAGAAGTGCGGCGCGCAGGGTGCGTAACAGGTCGCGCAAATCGCCGCCGGTGTTGAGAATGATGTCCCGCAATTGCGCAGTGCCGATGATGGACGATGGGTCGTCCAGACCGAGACGCTTGGTCAGCAGGGGCAGCATCTTGTTCTGGATGGTGTCCTCGTCCGGGGCATCGCTTCGATCCTGAAAGACGTGGGCGCTGGTCAGGTAATAGGTGGAGGCCATCCCGAAGCTGGCGGCAATGCCGGGGGCGAGCTTGTGGAGCAGTGGCGGCACCGAGTAAATGGCAGTCCAGGCGTCCAGTCGCAAGTAGGCATTGAAGGTGTTGAACATCCTCAGCAGGCTTTGCAACACTTCATCGACCTGCCCAGGGGTGCTTTGGCCGCCGAAGTGCTCCAGGGAGTCGATGATCACCACCAGTTTGCTGTGCGGCCCCAGCCGGGAATCGTTGCGGATTTCCTCTGCCAGCTTGGCAAAGAAGTCATTGACGCTTTCGACCAGGGTATCCAGGCTGGCTTCGAAGTGCTGGCGCAGTCGTTCCCGGAATGTCGGATTGGCGGACAGGGCCATTTTCAGCTTGAGGAAACCGCCGGAGATTTCCAGTTCCGTGCCTTCCGGGCGCATGGCCAGCAGGGATTGCCACCAAGCCAGCCGTTTTCCCTCGTCGGGGTCGCGCCCGCTTTGCCGCGCCCAGCCTTCCCATACCCCCATGGCCATCGCCATCAACAGATCGGCAATGCCGACGGGCAATTGGGGGTTGAGGTACTCCATGATGTTCACAACCACCGGATGGTGCCCGCTTTCGCGTAGCGCCTTGGCCAGGCGGCGCAATTCTGTGCTCTTGCCTGAGCCGATGGTGCCCGAGAACAGGTAGGCGTGCCGGCTTCCGACGGACAGTTCTACTTCTGTCGCCAGCCGCAGGGCGACGTCGCCGTGGGCGGCGTGCAGGTCATCGACATACAGTTCAGCGAAGGTTTTTGCCGCAGCGGGGTTGGTCGGATCGGGGTCGAGCGGTGCCTCATTCTGAAGGCGCTGGAGAATGGGGATCACCGTGTTGCGGTCTGTCATGGTTCGCGGCCTGGCTCAAGGAGGGGAAATTCTATACTCCGGGGCAAGAATTTACCTTCCACCTCCCCCTTACCCCGGCAAACTCTTCCCCGCCTGGAAGTCGGCGAGTTTGAGGCCGGCGGTGTATTGGCAGTGGGCGAGTTCCTTGAATTTGACCCAGCGGCCGGCCCATTCGAGGCCGCAGGCTTCGGCGAGTTCGCCGCATTGGGTGAACAGCGCGGTGTCGGCCCATTGGGCTTTGCCGTTTTTCAGCGGGACGAAGTCGAAGGCGACGCGCCAGTTGTGCCAGGACTGGCCGCCGCGGGCGTTGGTGACGATCTTGCCGGGGGCGGTGCGGCCCGGGGCGGAGAGGGCGTCCTGGGATTCCTTGTCCCGGTAGGTGCTGGTGATCAGGATGTCGATGCCCTGGGCGGCGGCGCGGTTGATGAAGTCCTGGCAGAAGGCGGCGACCTTGGGGTGGAGGTCTTCGAGTTTGCGGCTGTTGATCATGGCGGGGTCTCCGTGGGTGGGGCTTGCCGGGGCGGGCAGGCTGGAGGCCGCAGTGTGCGGAAAAATGACATTTATTGATAGCGCGGCCTGCTGCGGCTGCGCCGGGTTCATTCCGCGAGCTGGTATTTCAGCGCGTATTTGACCAGTGCAGCGTTGCTGCTGACCCCGAGTTTTTGCAGCAGGCGGCTGCGGTAGGTGCTGACGGTTTTGACGCTGAGGCACATCTGCTGGCCGATTTCGGTCAGCGAGACGCCACGGACGATCAGCAGCAGGATCTGGCGTTCGCGGGCCGAGAGGCGGTGGTGGGGCGGCGTGCTGCCGGCGGGCTGGTCCAGGGTGCGTAACACGGCGCCCATGGCCTGCGGCGAGAGGTAGCGGCCGCCGCGGGCGGTGACGCGGATCGCGGCGAGCAGATCGGCGGCGTCCATGTCCTTGGAGACGTAGCCCTGGGCGCCGGCTTGCAGCGCCATCAGCGCGTACTGGTCGCCGGGGTACATCGACAGCATCAGCACCGCCTGTTGCGGGCGCAGGCTGCGGATGTGTTCGAGGATTTCCAGGCCGCTGCGGCCCTGCAGGTTGATGTCGAGCAGGATCAGGTCGAAGTGATGGCGGTGGAGTTGTTCCAGCGCCTCCGGGCCGTTGCAGGCTTCGCCGGTAACGCGGAGGTCGGGTTCGTCGGAAAGCAGCCGGCTGAGGCCGCTGCGGAAGATGGCGTGGTCATCCACCAGCAGGAGTTCGATCATGCTGCGGCGCCGTCGTCGATGGGCAGCGTTAGCTGCAGCCGGGTGCCGCCGCCGTCGCTGCTGTCGATGCGGAAGTGGCCACCCAGTTCCCTGGCCCGTTCGGCCATGCTGATCAGGCCGATGCTCTTGCCGGTCGGCGTGTTGACCCGGATGCCGCGGCCGTTGTCCTGCACTTCCAGCTGCAGCTCCCGCCCGTGCAGCGCCAGGTTGATCCGGACGCTGCTGGCCTGGGCGTGGCGGGCGATGTTGGTCAGCGCCTCCTGGCAGATGCGATAGACGCCGGTGGCGCGGGCCTGGGAAAGTTGCAGTTCCAGCTTGTCCGGGCTGAGGCGGCACTCGATGCCGGTGCGGGCGGCGAACTGGCCCAGCGCCGCCTTCAGCGCCTCGACCAGCCCGAAGTGATCAAGGACGCCGGGGCGCAGGTCTTCGGAAATCTCCCGCACCGTGGCGATGGTTTCCTGCGACAGCTGGCGCAGGTCGGCGAGGATCGCGTTCAGTTCCGGCTCGTCCAGCCGCCGCTCCAGCCGCTGGATGCCCAGCTTCAGCGAGGTCAGCATGCCGCCGACCACATCGTGCAGCTCCCGGGCGATACGCGCCCGCTGCTCCTCGCGCAGCGTGTTGATGTAGGCGGCCAGCTCCCGCAGCCGCTCCCGCGAAGTGTGCAGTTCCTCTTCCTGGCGAACCCGGTCGCTGATGTTGATCCCGACGCCGACCACCGCCGGCCGGCCCCGGTAAAGCAGCCGGGAGCCATGCACCTCCAGCGTCACCACCTCGCCCTGCTGATTCAGGCCCTTGGTGATGAAGCGGATGCTCGACACCTCGCCATTGACCCGCCGGTGATAGTTGCGGACCACCTCGTCCTGCAACTCCGGCAGCACCACCGCCCGCAAATGCAAGCCGGTCATTTCCTCCGGCGTGTAGCCGAACATCCCGGCGAAAGTGGCGTTGGCGTACTGGAAGATTTCGTCCTGGATCACATACATCCCGGCCAGCGACTGCTCGACGATGCCCCGAAAGGGAATGTCCGGCGCCGACTCCGGCAACTCAAGCCCAACGGGCAAATCCACCATTCCCACCATTCCCGCTCCCCTCGAAGGTGCATCCAACCCGGCGCAGCATAGCGGGAGTTGTCGGAAACGGCTGTCGGAAAATTCCGGGAGTGAAGGGCGGATCAGCCGGCGATCCGCTGCCTGGGCGGGTCACAGTCGGCCGCCGGGCGCTGTTCGATGCAGCGCCAGCCCTGGGTGGGGGTGTGCGAGAAGATCATCATCGCCGGCGGAGGCTCACGGTATCCGGCCAGCGCCTGGTTCAAGGGGCTGTCAGGGGTCAGCCGGGCCAGCACGAGCAGGCGGAGCAGCCGGGCGGCGGCCACCGGAATCATGGCGACCTCACCTTTTTCCCATTTGGCGACCGCTTGCCCGCTACATCCCATCTCGATGCCCAGCGCTTCCTGGGTCAAATCCAGACGCTTGCGCAGAAAACGCACGGCGTCTCCGTCCAATTGATGCGGCGACAGGCAGAGTGCCAACGCGATGGCCCGGAACAAGCCTTCCACATCCGTGTAGGACACCCCTTGGCCAAACGGGGTTGAATGCTCAAGATAGCCGTCCTGCAGCCAGATATTGCGCAACAGGGCGCCAGGGTAGGGATGGAGGTTCATGCCGGCACGCTCCTGAATGTGGTGATAACGATGTCGTGGCTCGCCGACAGCGCCACAACGACGCACAGCGATGAACGGGGTCCCTGTTTCCAGAGCATCCGGTAGGTGGTCTCCTGAAACGCGGGGTTCCAGTCTTCCCCGTCCAGGATGCCCCGTCTCAGGCACTGCAGGATCTCCAAGTCATCAATGTCGCGATCCACCGTGCGCTGCCGTGCGTGGCAACTGAAAATCACCAGGCCTTCCCGAGCCCGCCTTTGGATTTCACGCTGAATCGCCGGGTTGTGATAGCAAGCCAATTTCTATACTTTATATAGTTTATTTCGCCGGTACGAGCAAGCTGCTTGCAAGGTGAAACCAGCAGCGGGCCAGAAATTCAAGGCATGCATTATGCCAAATAGCTTGTCGTGCCGCCGGCCTGGGCGTTCAGGCCGCAGCAGGCGCTTCGCCAGGGGGGAGCGCGCCGGACATCCCCGCCTCGATCTTCCCGATCGCCACCTTCAGCGCTGGCAGGTAGCGTTCGGCGGCTTCGGGGATGCTGAGGGCTTTTTTCAGGAAGACGATGTTGATGCTGGCCAGCACTTGCTGCTGGCGGCGGATGGGGAGGCCGATGGCGGCGATCTTGGTTTGCTGGCTCCATTCGCCCGCGTTGCTGGCGTAGCCCTGGCGGCGGACCTTGTCGAGCAGTTGTTCGACCAGCGGCCGGTTGCGGGCGAGCTGGGCCTGTTCGTCGTTGCCGGCGACCAGCAGTTGCAGGATCTGCTGGCGTTCGGGGTCGCTGCAATGGGCGAGATAGGCGCGGCCGGCGGAGGTGAACAGGATGGGCATCCGCTGCCGGATCATCGCCCGGTGGAAGGAGAGGGGGCTGAAGCGGTGGGTGGTTTCGCGGACCAGCATGCAGTCGCCGTCCAGCGTGCAGAGGTCGGAGGGCCAGACCACCTGCTGCAGCAGTTCGCCGAGGATGGGGTTGGCGACTTCGGAGATCCACTCGTCGTCGGTGAAGCCGTCGCTCAGCTGGCGGATTTTCAGGCTGAGGCGGTAGCTGTCGTCGGAGGCGCTGCGGCGGACGTAGCCTTCGGCCTGCAGGGTCTCCAGCATCCGCCGCACCGTGGTGCGGTGCAGGCCGGTGCTGGCGCTGAGTTCGGCGATGCTGGCCCAGCCCTTGGGGGAAAGATTGATGGCGTGGAGGATGGCCAGCCCCCGGCTGAGGCCCTGGACCGGGCTATAGCTGGCGCCGCGATTGGGTCGCATCATCGTCTCCCTGAAAATCGCTGAAAATCGTATTTAAAAACAAAGTTGTGCATTCTGTGCACAATAAGGAAATAAATTTTTCCGCTTTGACACCTCTCCCTAGAATGCCTTCACCCAATAACAACGAGAGGTGGAGACGATGAAACTGCACAAGCGCCGCGTGCTGGCCTGATTGCCTTCCCGCCCCTTTCTGCCTTGATCCGCTTCGTGACGGCCCGCAACGTGCGGCCGGTCGGCATGAAGCCTTTTGCCCTCTTTCCGGCAGTTCCCTCTGGCCTTTCCGTTCGGGAGTTTTTTCGCTCCTGAGGGGAGCGGCTTGCCCGAATCCAAGCAACCAGGAGACCTCATGCCCATTCACCTGAAATGCCTGTCGCACACCCCGCTGCGCGGTCTCAACGACCCCGGCGCCGATGTGGTCGCGGAAGTGGACGCGGTCCTCGCCCGCAGCCGCGCCGAAGTCGAAGCCTTCGACCCGGAACTGATCATCCTTTTCGCCCCGGACCACTACAACGGTCTGTTCTATGACCTGATGCCGCAGTTCGTGCTGGCCACCCAGGCCGAATCGGTTTCTGACTACGGCACGCTGCCCGGCCCGCTGTCGATTCCCGCCGATCTGGCGATGGAACTGGCGCGGCACCTGCTCGCCAGCGACCTCGACATCGCGCTGTCGCACCGGCTGCAGGTCGATCACGGCTGCACCCAGACGCTGGCGGAAATGACCGGCAGCCTGAGCCGCTACCCGGTGATTCCCATCGTGATCAATTCCGTGGCGCCGCCCTTCGGCCCCTACCGCCGGGTGCGGCAGCTGGGCGAGGCCGTCGGCCGCTTCATCGCCGGGCTGAACAAGCGGGTGCTGATCCTCGGCACCGGTGGCCTGTCGCACGAACCACCGGTCCCGCTCTACGCCGGTGCCGCCCCGGAAATCGCCAACTTCCTGATCGCCGGCCGTAACCCGACGCCGGAAGCCCGCGCCGCCCGCCAGGCCCGGACCATCGCCACCGGCCAGGTTTTCGGCAAGCCCGAATGCCCGCTGACGCCGCTGAACCCGGAATGGGACGAAGCCTTCATCCAACTGCTGATCTCCGGCCGGCTGGCCGAAGTCGATGGTTTCAACATCGAAGAGATTTCCCGGATCGCCGGCCGCTCCACCCACGAAGTCCGCACCTGGGTCGCCGCCTTCGGCGCCCTGTCTGCCGCCGGGGCCTTCACGGCCCGTCGTGATTACTACCGCCCGATCAACGAATGGATCGCCGGCTACGGCGTGGTCAGCGCCCAGTCCGTCTGAACCCGCCCGCCGCCCGCAGCCCACCCCCGAATTCAAGGAAAACCATCATGAGCAAGATCGAAACCGCCGTCCAAATCCCCTCCGAAGAAGAAATCGTCCAGCGCGCCCGCGACCTGATCCCGCTGCTGCGGGAACGGGCCGAGTCCTGCGAAAAGAACCGCATGGTCTCCAAGGAAACCATCCAGGCTTTCCAGGAAGCCGGCTTCTTCAAGATCCTCCAGCCCAAGCGCTGGGGCGGCTATGAAATGTCG
>JBEBBF010000149.1:0-4851 GCA_041158545.1 Pseudomonadota bacterium
AATGCAGTCAGGTTGTCCGGCTCATCGGCAACCTCATCCCAGGCGGCGCTGGTGCAGTTCGGCCAGGCCTTGGCCTCTGGCACCCTCCGCGGGGATGAACTCAATAGCGTGATGGAACAAACTCCGGCCCTCGCTGAAGCCATCGCCCGCGGCATGGGGAAGACCCTGGGTGAGTTGCGCAAGCTGGGCGAGGAAGGCCAGCTTGCAGCCGGCGATGTGCTCAAGGCGATCAGCAAGGAGTCGGCCCGCCTGGAGGCCGAAGCGGGGCGCATGGCCGGTACCATCGGCCAGTCCATGCAGCGCATCGGCAATGCCTGGACGAAGTTCGTAGGAGAGGAAACCTCGGGCGCCGCCGGTGTCGCCACCGCTGCGCTCAACACCCTGGCCGACAACGTGGACAAGGTGGCTGCCGCCGCGTTGGCGCTGGGGGCGGTCTGGTCTGCCGTGAAGATGGGCGGCTGGGTGGTGGCGATTGTGGACGTCATCGCTGCCAAGCGAGCCTCTGCTGCCGCCTCCCGCGCCCTGGCCATGGCTGAGCTGGAACAGGCAACAGCAACCCAGGCCGCCGCGCTGGCTCAGTCCCGCGTTGTGGGATTCGCTGCCGCCAACGCTGCAGCGACTGAAGCGCTGGCGGCAGCGAATGCCCGGCTGGCTGCCGCCCAGGCTGGTGTGGCGACAGCGGGCCGTCTGGCGGCTGCAGGTATCACCCTGGCCGGCGCGCCGCTGGCCGCGACACTTGCGGTCATCGCTGCGGGCGGACTGGCCTTGGGCGTGGTCTTCAAAGACTGGGAGACCGGCGCCGTCAGTGCCGTGGAGGGGGTGGCCAGCAGCCTGGACAAGCTGTCTCTGCGTATGGGGAAGGTCGCTGCTGATATCACTCTGCTGTCCGTTGCCCAGGTCAAGTCTGCCCTGGCGGACGGGGAACGGGAGCGTGCCGTTGCCGCGGCGAATCTGGAACGGATGCTGAAGGACTACGACAAGGCCTTCGGCGGCGACAAGCGCCTGAATCAGGACGAGGTGACGGCACGGGATAAGGCCAATTTCGAGATTCTCACTGCCCGGAACGCACTGGAGAAACTGGACGGTCAACTCAAGGGGCTGCGCGATGGTGTGGCCCAGGCCGGCACCCGGGATATCAACGCATTTTTTGACAAGTTCGCCACCAAGGCGGACGAGACGGCAAAGAAACTCAAAGAACTGGGGGAGGCAAAAACAAAGGCCTTGGCCGCCGCAGACAAGACCGTCGATCCGGCCGCAGCGCGGCAACGCGTCGAGGATCGGTATCGGGCCATGGAAGCGGAGTTGCGGGACGATGCAGGTATCGCCGCCGCCCGCGCAGAGGCCAGGGTTTCAGCTGCAAAAGCCAGTGCGCAGCGGATCGGCGAGCAGTACAGGCAGGAACTGGAGCAATATCGCCTGTCCAGCGCCGAGTTCATCGAGAAGATGCGGGCGCTAGAGATCAAGACGCTGACGGCTGAATACAGCGCGGAGGCAGGAAAGCGGCCGGCGGATGAAAAAGGCCGAATCGCCCGGACCGCACGCCTTGCGGAAATCTCCGCAGAGCTGGCCGAAGTGAGGCTGAAGTATGAGCGTATAGCCGAAGACTTCGCCGCAAAGCGTGAGACCCTGCAGGACAAAATGGACGCTGAGCTGGGCAAGCTTGCCAGGCCGGATCAGCGCGCCTTTGCTTCAATGCTGAAGGATTACGGTGAGGCATTGCGTCGGGCAACGGCCGACGGCGATACGGAAACCCTGGGGAAGCTCTTCGATATCCGCGCCATGCGCGAGCAGAGTGAGACCTTCGGCGACCTGGCCAAGTCTTTCGAGGCTGAGATCAAGCGCATGGACGCGGCTCTGACGGGAACTCAGGTCGGTGTCGCTCTGGGTAGCCTCAGTCAGGATGCGGCTGACTTCGCGGAGCGTGGCATCCGTGCCAATGCGCTCCTGGCCCTGCAGGACCTGCGCGAAAAGATGAAGGAGACGGCCGGCGAAGCCCCCGCCCTTCAGGCCGCCCTGGCCGACGTGGAAGCAAGGCTCCAGGGTATTGCAAGAGCTCAGGCTGAAGCGCCGCCCACCACGTTCTTCGAGGCGGCGAAATCGGCATCTGCCGATTACCTGAAAACCGTCGGTTCAGTAGCCAGCCAGCAGAGGCAGATGTTTACCCGCTCCTTCCAGGGCATGGAAGACTTTGCAGTCAAGTCGGCCATGCGCCAGAAGGCGAGTTTCACTGACCTTGCCAATTCGATCATCGCGGACATCATTCGCATGGAGTACCGGGCGAGGATGGCACCGGCAATACAGGGGCTGACCAGTTGGTTGCAAGGCGCCATCGGCGGGCTGTTCAACGGGGGAAACGTCGGCGCCGGAACGGATGTCCCGAACACGCCGGATACCTACAGCGTGCCGGTTGCTAGCCCCAATGTCTCGGTTTCGGCGCTGCCGTTTGCCAAGGGCGCCGTCTTCGCCTCGCCCTCCCTGCATGACTACGTGAATCAGGTGCGCAACACCCCCACCTATTTCGACATGGGCGGCGGGCCCAAGAAGTTCGCCAATGGCGGGGTGTTCGCCGAAGCGGGCTGGGAGGCCGTGATGCCCCTGACCAAAGACAGCTCCGGCCGCCTCGGCGTGCGCGCCCAGGGGGGCGGCACCGGCACGGCCTCGACGCCAAACGTCATCGTTAATCTCGTCGAATCATCAGACCGCGCCGGCCAGGTCCAGCAAAACAACAACGGAACAGGGGTAGACCTTACTCTCTACGTTGCCGGGATTTTTGCCCGCGATTTGCGCAACAACGGCCCCATGGCGCAGGCCATGGCCGGGGCATTCAATCTGCGCCGGGGGTACGCATGACCACCCCCGTATTCCCCAGCTACGCACAAATCCTGCTGGTCGGATTTGGCGAAAAACGCCAGTCCGCGCTGATCCGCACGGAAATGGAGGATGGACCGCCAAAGCAGGCGCGCATCCGCTCTCGGGTGCTGGTGACGCGCCCCTGTTCAATCCGGCTTCGCAGCTCGGCGGATTACCAGTCGTTCGTGGCCTGGTACTCCACTACGCTCCGCGAGGGGACGCAGTGGTTCGACTGGACCGACCCGGTTACTGGATCAACCGTTTCCGCCCGGTTTTCTGGTGGCGGGCTGGATGCGGCGCCTGATGCGTCTGTTTCCGGGGTATGGGTGATTCGTGGTTTGAATATCGAGACCTGGGGCTGATCGTGCCGATTCCCTATTCTGCGGCCTACAAATCCACCCTCGCCGCCACCAGCGCCCCGGAGGCGCCGCTGATGCTGCTGGAGATCGATCACCCAGCCCTGTCGCAGCCGGTTCGGGTGGTCAATGACAATCTGGACATTGTCAGCAATGGCCATACTTTTTTGGCCTGTGGGTTTCGCCTGGTGCTGCCGAGCGATTTTGAAAACCAACTGCCGAAAGCGGAGCTTGCCGTCGATAACGTTGGCCGTGAGCTGATGCAGTGGGTCGAAACCAGCTCCGGTGGGCAGGGCGCTACGGCTCGGATGATGCAGATCATGCGCAGCCGGCCTGATCTGATTGAGCTGGATGTCACGTTCGAAATGACGAATGTCAAAGCCAACGCGCATGAAGTCAGTGCGGAACTTGGCTATGAGAACCTGTTTTCAAAACCGGTGGTCAATCTCCGTTACGACCCGTTCACGACGCCGGGGGTGTTCTGATGTCGCACTGGTCTGAACCCTACATCGGCCGGGCCTATGTGCGCGGCGAGTCCGATTGCGCGCATCTGGTCTGCGACGTCAGCAAAACCCAGTTCGGCGTTCACGTTCCGGATGCGGATGAGGTTGCCCGCCGCGCCTCCCGCCTGGGCCGGACGGCTCAGCTGGTTGACGGACTGCGGGAATATTGCACCCAGGTCAACGCGCCCGCGGAGGGCGATGTAGTGCAGATCGTTTGCCTGGGCCGCCCTGGCCATGTCGGCATCTATTGCGTGGTCAGCGGGGAGGACTGCGTCCTGCATGCCATCGAAAAATCCGGCGTTGTGCTGACCCGGATCCGGGATTTTCCCCGGTTGTTCATGCGGCTGGAGGGGTATTACCGATGGAAATGAGGCCGCCCGTGCCAATGACCGAGATTTCCCGCCGGCTGGATGTGGTCTTCCACCCCACGGCGGTCGGCGCCGCCGGCCGTGCCGTACTGGCGTGCCCGTGGGTTCCTGGGCGGACGGTCCGTGAGCATGTCGCGGCGGCGGGGGTTGATCCCCATCTGGAAATTGTCATTCGTGTTGATGGGGTGTTGCTGACTGCGGCTGAGTGGGACAGCGTGATTCCAGATCCCGGTCAGCTGATCAATGTGGACGCCGCGGCCGGCCAATTTGGCGGCGACGGTGGGTCGAATCCGATTCAGGCCGTGCTGTCCATCGCGCTGATGATTGCGGCGCCGGCCATCGGCGGGGCGCTGGCCGGTGCATTCGGCGTGAGCGGCACCGCTTTCACCCTGTTCGGCCAGGCGATCACCTGGTCCGGCATGCTGGGCGCCGCCGCCATGCTGGGCGGGAATATGCTGATCGGCGCGATATTCAAGCCCGCCGCGCCGGCATTGACCAACGCTAGCGCCAGCGCCGCACAGGCCAGCCCGACGTACAGTCTTTCAGGTGGCAGCAACAGCCTGCGGCTCTATGAGCCGCTGCCGCTGGTGCTGGGCAGCACGCGGGTGTTCCCGGATTATCTGTCGAAACCGTTTACCGAGTACCACGGCGAGGACCAATACCTCTATCAGATTTTCTGTTTCGGTGTGGGCGACTATGTGCTGTCCGATTTCAGGATCGGGGAAACCCCGATCACGGATTACTCGGATGTGACGATCACCCGAGCGGTCAACG
>JBEBBF010000150.1:0-6194 GCA_041158545.1 Pseudomonadota bacterium
GCGCCACCTCTCCCCCGACCTGGTTTTCCTGCAGGAAGTCCAGGGCCTGCACCTGGGACACGCCGAACGCCACCCCACCTGGCCGGAATCTCCGCAACACGAATTCCTGGCCGAAGAAAACTGGGAAAGCGCCTACGGCCACAACGTGGTTTATGACCACGGCCACCACGGCAACGCCATCCTGTCCCGCTTCCCGATCCGCAACGTCCATAACCAGGACGTCACCCATTACACCTTCGAGCGGCGCGGCATGCTGCACTGCCAAGTCGCGCTGCCCAACGGCCGCGACCTGCACTGTGTCTGCGTCCATCTCTCGCTGTTCGGCCGCTCCCGCCGCCGGCAGATGACCGCGCTGGCCGACCTGCTGGAGCAGTTGATCGCCGCCGATGCGCCGCTGATCATCGCCGGCGACTTCAACGACTGGCGCAACCGGGCCGACGACCTGTTGGCGCAGCGGCTGCATCTGACCGAAGTCTTCGGCGGCATCGCCGGCCGCCCGGTCCGCAGCTTCCCCGCCGCCTTGCCGATGTTCCGGCTCGACCGCATCTACGTCCGCGGCTTCCACGTCGAACGGGCGGAAGTCCATTACGGCCAGCCCTGGTCGCAAATCTCCGACCACGCCGCGCTGTCCGCCCACCTGCGCTGCGATGAAACCTGAGTACTACCCCGGAAACCGGCTGCAACTGCTGGACTCCGGACAGGATTACTTCCCGCGGCTGCTCGCCGACCTCGCCGCGGCCGCGTCGGAAATCCACCTCGAAACCTACATCTTCGCCGATGACGCCATCGGCCACGCCGTCGCGGGCGCGCTCGCCGCCGCCGCCCGGCGCGGCGTCCGGGTCCGGATACTGGTCGATGGCTTCGGCGCCCGCAATTTCGCCGCCGACTTCCGGCCGCAGCTGCTGGAAGCCGGCGTCCAGTGCCTGATCTACCGTCCGGAAATCAGCCCCTGGCCGCCGCGGCGCCACCGGCTGCGGCGGCTGCACCGGAAGACGGTGCTGATCGACAACCGGGTCGGCTACATCGGCGGCATCAACATCATCGCCGACGAAAACGGCCCGCCGGAGCTGATCCCCCGCCGCGACTACGCGGTGCGGATCGAAGGGCCGCTGCTGCAGGCGATGCGGGTTGCGCTGCTGCGGGTCTGGGAAGGCGTGGCCTGGGCCAGCTTCCGCCGCCGCTACCGGCTCCGCGCGCCGCTGCCGCCGGCGCCCCTGCCCGCGGGGGAGCAGAAAGCCGCACTGCTGCGCCGGGACTGTTTCCGCAACCGCAACGACATCTTCGCCGCCTACCTCGACGCGCTACGCCACGCGGAAAGCGACATCCTGATCGCCAACGCCTACTTCCTGCCCGGCTACCGCTTCCGGCACGCCCTCGGCGACGCCCGCCGCCGGGGCGTCCGCGTCCGCATCCTGTTGCAGGGCAAGAGCGACCACGCGCTGCTGCACTACGCCACCCGCGCCCTGTACGGCGCGTTGCTCGCCGAAGGCATCGAGGTTTACGAGTACGAGCGCAGCTTCCTCCACGCCAAGGTCGCGGTGATCGACGAGGACTGGGCCACCGTCGGCTCGGCCAACATCGATCCCTTCAGCCTGCTGCTGGCCAAGGAAGGCAATCTGCTGGCCCGGGACCGTGCTTTTGCCGGGCAACTCCGCGCCAGCCTGGAAAACCTGATCGAGAACGGCAGCGTCCGGATGCACCCGGACGCCATCAAGCGCATGCCCTGGCACTCCCGCATCCTGCGCTGGTGCAGCTACGGTCTGGTCCGGCTGCTGGTGGATGTCGCCGGCTACGGCTCCCGGCACTGGCAGGGCGGCGAAGGCGATTAGGCAAGGCGCGTTTCCGGCGGCCATGAGAGCCTGCAGCCGCCGCGGCCGCGCCCCTCAGGCCTGCGGTTCCGCGACGAAAGCAAAGCGCCCGGCGACCTCGGCCTGACGCAGCCGGCCGACGGGCAGCGTCTGCCAGTACAGCGCCACCGCCTGACCTGCCATGAATGCCAGCCAGTCGGCTTCGTCAGCCGGCTGGGCCGCGGCGTTCAGGCAACTGGCGTAAAAACCCGGCCAGTCCCGGTCGTCGAGCAGGCCGATGCCGGTGGCGGTTTGCAGCAGCACCGCGCCCTCCTCGTCGAGCCAGACATGTTGAACCGGGCCGGCGGGCTGGCCGGTATGGGTTTGCAAGCCGCCGTCGCCCGTGAAATGCAGCACCCAGGGGGTGTAGGCCAGGCTGACGAAGACTTGCTGCGGTCCGTTCTGCACCCGCCAGCAGCCGCGGGAATCGGCGCTGTAATACAGGTCGAGGAAACGCCGCAACCCGGCGTGCTGGACGACCTCGCCCTGCAGCCGCCAGCGGCCGCGCCGGTCCAGCGACAACCAGCCGTAGCAGGCGGGAACATTCGGCCAGCGACCGGCGCCGGGCAGTGCGGTTTCAGTCATGGCTTTTCTCCTGGGCGCTGAGCAGCAACCAGCCCAGCCCGATCAGCGCGGCAAGCAGCGACGAGAGCAGGATGCCCAGCTTGGCCTGTTCGGCGAGCAGCGGGTCGCTGAAGGCCAGCTGGCTGATGAAGAGGGACATCGTGAAGCCTATGCCCCCCAGCCAGGCGGCGCCGCAAAGCTGCCGCCAGCTCACCCCCTGCGGCAGCCGTCCGAGGCCGAGGCGGACCGCGACCCAGCTGAACAGGCTGATGCCGACGAATTTGCCGACCACCAGCCCGGCAACGACGCCCAGCGTCACCGGCTGACCAAGCGCCGCCGACCAGGGCACGGCGGCCAGGTCGATGCCGGCGTTGGCGATGGCAAAAATCGGGATCACCAAAAACACCACCCAGGGGCTGAGCGCGTGCTCAATCCGCTGCAGCGGGCTCTGCACCGCCGTGGCCATGTGCTCAATCTCCGCGGACACGGTGGCTAGACCGTGATTGCGCAGCGGGTCATCCCCCGCGGCCGACTCCAGCCGGAAATGTTCGAGCATCTGGCCAAGCCGGCGGTAAAACGCGGCCGGCTCGGCGGCGGCACGGGTGGGAATCGCCGTCGCCAGCAGGATGCCGGCGACCGTGGCGTGGATGCCGGACTCCAGAATCGCCGCCCACAACAACAATCCGAGCAGGACATAGGGCAGCGGATGCCGGATGCCGCCGCGGTTGCACAGCAGCAGCGCCAGCCCAATGCCGGCCGCGACCAGCAAGGCGCCGGTGTCGATCTGGGCGGTGTAGAACAGCGCGATGACCAGCACCGCCCCCAGGTCGTCGGCAATCGCCAGCGCGGTCAGGAAGATGATCAGGTTTTTCGGAATGCGCCAGGCCAGCAGCACCAGAATCCCGATGGCGAAGGCGATGTCGGTCGCCATCGGCACCCCCCAGCCGCTGGCCGCGGGCGTGCCGGCGTTGAACAGCAGGTACAACCCGGCCGGCACCAGCATGCCCCCAACCGCCGCAACCACCGGCAGCGCCGCGTCCTGCCAGGAAGACAGTTCACCGACCAGGATTTCCCGCTTCAGCTCCAGTCCGACCAGCAGGAAAAACAGCGCCATCAGGCCGTCATTGACCCAATGGTGCAGGCTCAAACGCCAGCCGCCCGCGACCAGCCCGATCTGGAAGTACTGTTCCCAGAAATGCGCCAGCCCCTCGGCGCCCCAGACCGCACACCCCAGCAGCACCAGCGCCGTCGTCCCCATCAGCACCAGCCCGCCGGAGGTGGTCCGCTTCAGAAAACGCTCGAAAGGAGAAAGGATGCGGCCAAAAAGCGGCTCCAGAGGGTAATTCCGGGAAGGATCGCTGGGAGTCATGGGGCAAGGACGGATGAAAGAATCAGGTCAGACCAGGCCGGCTGGCCGGGGTTTCCGGGCAAGCTCCGGCAAAAGGACAGCCAGAATACCCGAGCGGCCCGGTTTCACACCACCGACCAGCAGGGCCTGAGGCCTCGCCCGGCGCTGGCTGCAGCCGCGGCAAGCGGCCTCATTGACACTCCGGGAACCCACTCTCCCAAGCTCTGCACGAAATCCAATGCCGCCTGCGGTGGGAACGACAAAGGGAGACGTTACACTTCCCGCCTCCCCGCCCCGGAGCCTGCGCCATGTTCACCGCCGCCACCTTGCACTTCCTCGACGAGCTTGCCGCCAACAACGACAAAGCCTGGTTCGAGGCCAACAAATCCCGCTACGAAGACCTGGTCCGCAGCCCCGCGCTGGAGTTCATTGCCGCCATGGCGCCAGGGCTGGCCGAATTCGCCCCGCAATTCCGCGCCGACCCGCGCAAGATGGGGGGCTCGCTGATGCGGATTTATCGGGACACCCGGTTTTCCCGCGACAAAACGCCCTACAAAACCAACATCGGCATCCATTTCCGCCACGCCCTGGGCAAGAACGTGCATGCCCCCGGCTTCTATGTGCATGTCGCCCGCGACGAATGCTTCCTCGGCGTCGGCTGCTGGCACCCGGAAGCGGAGGCCCTGGGCAAAATCCGCGACGCCCTCGTTGCCCACCCCGAAAAATGGTTCGCCGTGCGCGACCACGACAGCTTCACCCGCCACTGGAGCCTCGCCGGCGACCGGCTGACCCGCCCGCCCCAGGGCTACCCCACCCAGCACGCCGCGCTGGACGACTTGAAGCGCAAGGACTTCATCGCCCTCGCCCCGCTGAGCCCCGCCGACGTCTGCGACCCGGCGTTCCCCGCCCTCGCCGGCGAACGCTTCGCCGCCGGGGCCGAGTTCATGCGGTTCTTGTGTCAGGCAGTGGGCGTCAATTACTGAAAACGAAGGCGCGGCCGGCTCCCTTTCGGGGCCACGACGCGAACATCGAACAGGCTGAACCGGACCCAATTTGCTCCCCCGCCCAAAGGAGACCCTGAAACGAAAAACCCGCCTTGCGGCGGGTCTCTCGGGGGCTGGAGTGCTTAGCGATGGGTTTGCAGGAAGTCGTCCATCCGCATTTCCGCAACGCTGAACCAGGCGTTCTGGGTGCGCCGGTACTTGTCGTACTCGGTGAAGATCTTCTTGAACGCGGGGTTCTTGCCGGCTTCGTCGTTGTAGATGTCGAAAGCGGCCTTGTAGGCGGCTTCCAGGATTTCCTTCGGGTAGGCCTGCAGCTTGACGCCGCTTTGCAGCAGCTTGGACAGGGCGACCGGGTTCTTGTGGTCGTATTCGGCCATCATCGTGACGTTGGCTTCGTACGCGGCGGCCTGGAAGGCTTCCTGATATTCCTTGGGCAGCTTGTCCCATTCCTTCTTGTTCACGAAGAAATGGATCATCGGGCCCGGTTCCCACCAGCCCGGATAGTAGTAATGCTTGGCGACCTTGTAGAAGCCCAGCTTTTCATCATCGTAGGGGCCGACCCATTCGGCTGCGTCGATGGTGCCCTTTTCCAGGGACGGGTAGATGTCGCCACCGGCGATCTGCTGCGGCACGGCGCCCAGTGCCGAAAAGACGGCGCCGCCCAGGCCGGCGATCCGCATCTTCAGACCCTTCAGGTCATCCAGGGACTTCACTTCCTTGCGGAACCAGCCGCCCATCTGGGTACCGGTGTTGCCGCCAGCGAAGGAGACGACGTTGTAGTTGGCGTAGAAATCGTCCAGCAGCTTCTGGCCACCGCCGTAGTACACCCAGGCGTTCATCTGGCGGGCGTTCATGCCGAAGGGCACGGAGGTGCCGAAACCGAAGGTCTTGTCCTTGCCGACGTAGTAGTAGGAGCAGGTATGGCAGCACTCGACGGTGCCTTGCTGCACGGCGTCCAGCGCCTGCAGGCCGGGAACAATTTCGCCGCCGGCGAAGACGCGGATGTCAAACTTGCCGTTGGTCATGGCGCGCAGGCGGTTGGCCAGCACGTCGGCGCCACCGTAGATGGTGTCCAGGCTCTTCGGGAAGCTGGAGGTCAGACGCCACTTGATGTTGGGCAGGGATTGGGCAATGGCGGGAGCGGCGACAGTGGCTGCGGCACCGGCCGCGGCGCCGACGGAAGCTTTTTTCAGGAAATCACGACGTTGCATATTGTCTCCTCCTAGGGGGAATGGTTTGTGGCCTTGCGGCTGCTGCGATTCTAACCAAAGCCGGGAGCCGTTTGACCTTGGGGAAAACCCGTAATTCCCCGGCTGGCGTGACGGAAAGCCGCCGGGGAAGCCCCTGCGGCCCCGTCTTGGCCCAGGGACTCAGCTGCCGGCGACCATCATCCGGTCCAGCAGGATGGAGCCGGTCTGCTTGGAGCCGCGG
>JBEBBF010000151.1:0-2510 GCA_041158545.1 Pseudomonadota bacterium
GCTCTTCCGATCTATGCCTTTTCCCGGGGCGGCTGGTACCGGCTGGGCGGCGTGGTCGATGCCCAGGGCCAGCGGCTGAGCGACAACCTGGAAAACTGGGTCGAAACCGAACTCGACGCCCGCGACGGCGACATCGCCCAGCTGATCGATGACTACGCCGGACAAACCCTCTACGCCACCCGTCTGGTCGGCCAGACCCATTATCTGGTCACCCCGACCGGCGACGGCAGCGACGACTTCCTGCAGCTGGAAATCGAAGACCTGCAGGAAGTCCGCGCCCACCAGTTGTTCCTCGACGACCCGGCGACGCTGGAAGAACTGATCGATCCGCGCAAATTCAGCGCCAAACCGCAGCCGCTGGGCCTGCCCTGCTACGCCTTCCGCCGAATCCAGCACATGGGCGCCTTCCTGAAGCGGATGCTGGCGCAGAAGCCCGAACCGGCGCCGATCCACCGTCTGCTTGAAGACTGGAGCAAGAGCAGCGCCGGCCACACCAGCGCCTTCTACAACCACTGGGTCATCGCCACCCGCGAGCACCTGGACCGCTACCATCAACCGGTTTTCCGCGCCCAGCCCATCGCCACGCTGGACGGCGAGCCGCCCGAATTCAGCGCCGCGCCCGGCAGCAGCGGCCTCAAGCTGCAGGAAGCCCTGAACCATTTCGACCGGGAAACCGGCTACCCGCTGGCCTGGTACTTCCACATGCTCACCAGCAAGGCCGTGCCGCACTGGGTCGCCCAGACCGTCGTCGAAGACGCCCTCGCCGGCTTCGCCTACCTGCCGCAGCGGGACGTGGACATCGTCCGCAGCTGGCTGCACCGGCCGTATTCGGTCTGAACCAAGGCGGGTCCGGGCCTCTCCTCCGGCATTGCGCCGCCACTGCCCCTTCGGTATTCTTTAGCGGCCCAGCCCGCCAAACCGGAGTAAAAACATGGCCTTACCCGCCCTCGCCGAACGCCTCGACGCCGCCACCTTCCTCGCCTGTGAGGTGCAGCAGCCGGATCGGCATGAGTTCATCGCCGGGGAAATCTTCGCCATGACCGGTGGCCGCGACGCCCACAACACCATCTCCGGCAATGTCTTCGCCCTGCTCCGCACCGCGCTGCGCGGCAGCCCCTGCCGGACCTTCATCGCCGACATGAAGCTGCGGGTCGACGCGGTGGATGGCTTCTTTTACCCCGACGTGCTGGTCACCTGCGACAGCCGGGACAAAAGCCCGGAAGCCGACCTGGCCAAGCGCCACCCCCTGCTGCTGGTCGAAGTGCTGTCCGACAGCACCGCCGCCTACGACCGCGGCCTGAAGTTCGAGTACTACCAGAAGCTGGACAGCCTGCAGGAATACCTGGTCATCGAACAGAACCGCCCCCATGCCGACCTGTTCCGCCGCAACGCCGAAGGCCTGTGGGTATTGCATCCCGCCGACCGGGGAGACCACGTCGCGCTGGCGTCGCTGGGACTGACGCTGGACATGGCGGAAATCTACGAAGACGTGGCGTTTACCCCACCGGAGCTGCCGGCAACGGCGTGAAACCACGCCGGCGGCCCGCCGGCGTCTCCCGCAATCCGCAGCGCGCATCGCCTGAAGGGCACGACATGTCCTTCCCCGCCTTTGTCGCCTTTCCGACATCCCGCGCTGCCTCCGCCATGAAATCCCAATAAATTCAGCGCACTAAACCCTGGCACCACCCTTGCTACTTCCCTGGCAAGGAGGCAACACCATGTCGGATTCCGGGTTTGTGACGATCAACGATACGACGCTGCGGGATGGCGAGCAGTCGGCGGGGGTGGCCTTTTCCCTGGCGGAGAAGCTGGAGATTGCCCGGCAGCTGGCGGCGATAGGCGTGCCGGAGCTGGAAGTCGGCATTCCGGCGATGGGCGAGGAAGAACGGGCGTCGATCCGGGCCGTCGCGGCGCTGGGTTTGCCGGTGCAGCTGATGGTCTGGAGCCGGATGCATCCGGCGGACATCGCCGCCTGCGCCGGCCTCGGCGCGCAGCTGGTGGATATTTCCGTCCCCGCCTCGGACCAGCACCTGGCCTACAAGCTGAAGCAGCCGCGCAGCTGGCTGCTGCGCGAGTTGCCCCGCTACATCGGCGCCGCGCTGAGCCTGGGGCTGGAAGTCGGCGTCGGCTGCGAGGACGCCTCCCGCGCCGACCTCGACTTCCTCTGCGCGCTGGCGGAAACCGCCGAGCGGGCCGGGGCGCGGCGGCTGCGCTTTGCCGACACACTGGGCATCCTGGAACCCTTTGGCACCTATGAGCGGATCAGCCAGCTGCGCCGCAATACCGGTCTGGAAATCGAAATGCACGCCCATGACGACATGGGCCTGGCGACGGCGAACACCCTGGCGGCCTGCAAGGCTGGCGCCACCCACGTCAACACCACGGTCAACGGCCTGGGCGAACGGGCGGGGAATGCGCCGCTGGAGGAAGTGGTCCTCGGCCTGACCAAGCTGCATGGCATCGCCACCGGCGTCAATCTGAAGGGTTTCCCGGCCCTGTCCAGCCAGGTT
>JBEBBF010000152.1:0-15542 GCA_041158545.1 Pseudomonadota bacterium
CGCAGGACAAAATGAAAAGAACGATTCCTGATATGAGTACTAAGGCGTGAGGAAGTACGACATGGAGCCACATCGCAACGCTGAGAAATTTGATAAAGGAAGTTTTTAACCACGCTTGATACCAAGAGGTGCCAATTTGGAACGGGTGCTGAATTATTGATTCACCACGAAAGTGTGCTTCGATCTTCAGAGACCTTTCATGGTAGGAGAGTTGAAATAGCTTCCACTGGATTTCCAAAATCCAGAAGATGGAAGCACTCGCAGCGGAAATCAAGAAGGAAATTTTTGAGTGGCTTGCAAAAGCCCCAAGAATTGCAACTAACCCAAATGTAACGCTCCAGGCTTTAATGGTTAGCGCTCTTGAATCGAAGTCTTCGATGGTCTTTTGAAGTTGTAAATACTCGGCCTGAAGCGCCGAGTTGAGTTGCTCAGATGTCATGAGCGAAACCTCTTGTGCTAAATAAAATTGAGTTGAGTTACCGGTAGTGATTATTTATTTGATTTGGAATAAAGGGCTTTGGTGTCGAAAATTTGTTATTGATACTTCTCCTTGATATATTTTGCTACATTGTCAACTTCGGGGAAAATTGTCCCATTCGAAATCCCTAGGATTTCCAGTTCCTGCAGTATTTTTTCTTTATGTGCAAAAGGGACTATTAATTTCATGTTTTCGCTTTCGTGAATAACTGATGTGAGGTCTGCAGGGTCAATTTTACTTTTGTTTATTCCGAATAAAATGAATGCGCTGTCTTGTTTTATGATTCTTTGATTGTCAAGCAGAGGCCTTACAAATACAGCGGATTCAATGTGGCCGGGATTGATTCTTGGTTCAAAATGTGGTTTTTCACGTTGTATCTGGTTTAATAATAACTTTATTGTTTTTGTTGAGTTAAATGCAGCAGTTTCATTTTCAGCGTTTATGGTGCTATTTATACTGAATGTTTTTGGCATGTTTGCGATGTTTGCTATAACGCTGACGGTGTCGCTGTTATAGTGTTTTACATTCACTTTATATGTAGTGATTGGTATTATCTCTCCGTCATTTTCTTCGTCTTTGAGGCAGGAAAAATAAAGAGCAATTAATGGGTTTGTGGTTATGTCTAGCAAACGGGTTGGTAGGGAATGGTGTTGCATTTTAACTAAAGACTGAAAGAAGTATTTATGCTCCTTGAAGTCGTTTGGACACCTTGTTATTAATTCATTTATCATTGCATCTTCGTTGTCAATCCATTTTTTTTCTCTGTAAATACTTGGGGTTGTGACCCATTCTTTATTGGCGTGACCCCTAAAAAATTGTATTTTACTGCTATTTATTTTGCATATTCCTTTTAAATCTTCCAGTGATTTCAAGAAGGTTTGTACTGAGTCTATCTTTACAATTTCCGGGGTCTTGTTGGGGGTGGTCATTCGTATTCTCATATTGAAAAGTGCTTTTTAATTAGATTCTTGAAAGAAAATGGGTGGTTTCAATAAATTGGAATGGGGTTGTCGTCGATGTGTCTGGGTGAGATTATTAGTTGTTAGTGGCAATTCGACTAAAAATTGACATGGAATTTTACTTGCAAGCCTCACTGTTAATGCAGGCCACGATGTTCAGATGTGAAGGGCTACCATATCCATGCAAATTATTCGCCGTCATTCCGGCACTCTCACGGTTTATTGACCCAGAACCCTGCTCCGGGCCGGGTGGTTTGGCCGGTCTTGAGGTAGTCGAGGAAACCGCGGCTGTGGCTGTAGTCGGCGAGGGTGGTGCCGGTTTCGGCGTCGAGTTGCGGGGTGTAGAAGTACCAGTTGCTGCTGAGGTTGTCCCAGGCCCAGATTGATGTGACGTTTTGTGGGATGGGGTTGGCTGTGGCGGGGCCGAGCAGGGCGTTGAGTTCGCGAGGGGTGAGATGTTCGCCGATGGTGGCGAGGGTCCAGCCGCTGGTCACCAGGTTGCCGAGCGTGTCGCTGCCGAGCAGGTTGCCGGCGGGGACGGGCAGGGAGAAGGGGGTGCTGGCGCGCAGCCAGTAGCCTTCGCCGGGGGCGATGCTGGTCAGTTTGGCGTAGCCCTTCTGCGTGGCGTAAGCGGCGCCGCCGTCGGCCTGGGTGGGGGTGTAGAAGGCCCATTGGCCGCTGGCTGGCAGCCATTTCCAGACCGAAAGGATCTTGCTGGCGTCGTTGAAGGTGGTGGCGACATTGATCGGCGAGCTCCAGCTGTTGCCGCCGAGGTTCCAGCCCGGCGAGAAGGGGAGGCCAGGGCTGCCATGCAGCTCGCTGGAGAGGCTGGAGTTGTATCGGATCACGCCCCGCAAAAAGGATGCGCCCGCTTCGCAGTGCTGCTCAAAGTCGGCGGCAAACTTTTGAATATGGCCGTCAGCATCGTAGGTCACTTCATGGACGGTGAAAGTGCCACTGGTCCTGTTGCAGCCGTGAGAGCCCCAGCCGATATCGATGCCGGGCCTGCCACTGCGGGCAAAGGGGGCGCGTTCGGCGTTGATGTAGTAGCCGGGTTGCAATCGGCCTTCTCCGGGGGCGCGAAAGGAAAAGTTGCCATTGGCGCGGCCGGATACATGGAAGTCAGCCTCGGGCCGGGTCGTGTTGATGCCATACGGGAAGGTGGTCATCGTGTCCCCCGTCATGGTGCCGCTGAATTGGCGTGTCCCCTGGCTGATGTAATCTTCTGCGGTGCCTTCGAAATAAACGAAATTCCCCTGGGGCGGGGCGGGCAAGGTCGAAACGTCGAAGGGGATGCTGAGGGTGCCAACGGTCAGCACGATGCGGCTGGTTTTGCCCCAGTCCGCCGGAGCGGTCTGCCGGACACGAACACGATCATAAGGTTTCACGAAACCCGGCGTGCTGGTCCATTCTTCTGCTTCGATCTGGTATTCGCCGCCGTTGATGCTGATCGGGACCTCGGTATTGATGCCATAGAGCGTGGCTTGCCCGGATGTCGTGATGTTGCCTGGCAGAGCGCCAGTGACGGTGGGGAAATTGAAATCGTCCGGCGTGGTGTCTTCCTGAAAAACGCTGCTGGAGATCAAGGCATAGTTGGTGGTGGTGGTATTCCCGCCCACCGTGCTGCTGCTGAAGGATTTGACGTTGCCAAGTCCGCTGACCAGCCAGACGGATCGCGTTACGGATTGCAGATACGGCGTGCCAAATAGCGTGCCGCTGATCGTCAATGCCTCGTCCAGCCGTAATGCGGTGAAAGTGCCTGCCGGAACCGTCACACTTTCAAAGGTTTTCGGCGAGGCTTTGAGCGTGAATTGCAGGCTGGCGTCGGGGCGGCCATCGAACTGAAACAGGACCGTGCCGCTGGTCGTCGTTGTCGTGCCAAGGTTGAATTCGGCGGGTAGATGCAGCATGGCCGGGCTGAAGCTGACCGTTCCTCCGGGATTGCCGCCTGAACTCACAAACTCCCCACCGTGTTCCCGCAGGCCGGCAGCGTCATTGGTGAAGTAGTTGGTCTCTCCCTCGGTGGAATAGATGGCCTTGGCAACCACGCCGCTGGCCAGCGTGACCGGGTAATACGCCACATCGTTCTGGACCGAGTTCCCGTTCTTCAGACCATTCCAGCTATCGCCGGGATGCAGCGGCTGGTAGGGCGCCGCAAGATGCGCCCACAAGGACAGGGGAAAACAGCAAAACAGGGCAAACAGTAGGCGGCGCAGCATGATCATTTTCCGGGCGAAGCGGCGGCGCGGATTATATGACAAACGCCGAAGCTGCCGATTAGCCATCGCGCAACGGGTGCGGGCTTCCGACCCATCGGCAGGGCGAAAGCAGACAGCCGATCCACGACATTCGCTTGGGAAAATCCGGGCGGCCCGCCGTCAGCATGGCCCTCAACCCGCGCCCGCCGGGCGCGGTCTCCAAACCCTCAGCCCATCCTCTCCAGCACGCCCCGCAAGGCATGCGCGACGGATTGGGCGCGGATGGATTCCCGGTCGCCGGCGAAGTGCTGGCGTTCGCTGCCGCAATGCCCGTCCGGTCCGGCCCAGGCGAAGCAGACGGTGCCGACCGGTTTGTCCGGGCTGCCGCCGCCAGGGCCGGCGACGCCGGTGATGGCCAGCGACCAGTCGGCGTGGCTATGCGCCAGGGCGCCGCGGGCCATGGCTACGGCAGTGGCTTCGGAGACGGCGCCGTGCTGGTCCAGCGTGGCGCCGGGGACGCCCAGCATCTCGACCTTGGCGGCGTTGGAGTAGGTGACGAAGCCCCGTTCGAACCAGTTGGAGCTGCCGGCGATGGCGGTGAGGCTGGTGGCGACCCAGCCGCCGGTACAGGATTCGGCGGTGGTCAGCAGCTGGTTGCGCTGTTGCAGCGCCTGGCCGACGGTCGCGGCCAGCAGTTCGAGTTCCGCCGGGCTCATCCCAGCAGATGCCGGCACAGCGCCAGCGCCAGCAGGGTGTAGCCGGCGGCGACGGTGTCATCCATCATCACCCCGAAGCCGGTCTTCAGATTGCGGTCGAACCAGCGGGCCGGCTGGGGCTTGGTGATGTCGAACAGGCGGAACAGCGCGAAGGCCAGCGCCTGCCAGGCGAGGCTGGGCGGGGTCAGCACCAGCACGAACCAGAACGGGACGATTTCATCCCAGACGATGCTGCCGTGGTCCGGCTCGCCCAGCGCCTGGCCGGTGCGCTGGATCGCCCAGACGCCGACGACAAAAGCCAGCGCCAGAAAGCCGAGCAGCGCCGCTTCGCCGGGGAACAGCGCCGGCAGCAGCGGATAGCTGATCCACGCGAACAGCGTGCCGAAGGTGCCGGGCGCCTTGGGCGCCAGGCCGCTGCCCAGGCCGCAGGCGAGGAAATGCGCCGGGTGGGCCAGCAGGAAGCGCAGGCTGGGCGGGGTATCAGCCAAAGTGGTCAAAGCCTCGGGTGTCGATGTCCACCGGCTTGCCGTCCGGGTCGAGCAGGCTGACGCTGCCGGGCGTGCCTTCGACCAGGCTGCCGATGCACCACAGCGGCAGTTCCAGCTGGGCGGCGATGGCGCCGATGGCCAGCTGCGCGGCCGGGGAGGCGGTGAAGCAGAGTTCGTAATCGTCGCCACCGGCCAGCTGGCAATGCAGCGCCAGCGCCCGGTCCACGCCCGGCGGCAGGTGCGGCAGCCGGACCAGATCGACCTGGGCGGCGAGGCCGGAGCGTTCGCCGATGTGGCCCAGATCGGCCAGCAGGCCGTCGGAGACATCAATCGCGGAAGTGGCGATGCCGGTCAGCGCCTGGCCCAGGGCCAGCCGCGGCCGCGGCTTGTGCAACGCGGCGAGACAAAGCCGCCGCCAGGGTTCCGGCAATTCGACCTTGCCCTGCAACTGGGCGAGGCCCAGCCCGGCCAGGCCGGGGCGGCCGGAAACCCAGATGTCGTCGCCAGCGCGACCGCCATCCCGGCGCAGCGCGGCGCCGGGGCGGGTTTCGCCCAGCGCGGTGACGCTGAAACTCAAGGGGCCGCGGGTGGTGTCGCCACCGACCAGATCGACGCCGTAGGCGCTGGCGCAGGCATAGAAGCCTGCGGCGAAGGCCGCCAGCCAGGTTTCATCCGCCTCCGGCAGGCTCATCGCCAGCAGCACCCAGCGCGGCACGGCGCCCATCGCGGCGAGGTCGGACAGATTGACCGCCAGGGTCTTCCAGCCCAGGTCGGCCGGGTTGGTGTCGGCGTAGAAATGGGTGCCGGCGACCAGCATGTCGCTGGTCACCGCCAGTTCATGACCGGGGCGGGGCGCCAGCAGCGCGCAGTCATCGCCCCCACCCAGCACGGCGCCGGGGGTGGCGCGGCTGAAATGGCGGCGGATCAGCTCGAACTCGCTGGCCATGCCGGATCAGCGCGGGTTTTGTTCCCGGCGACGGGCTTCGACTTCCAGGCTGCGCACGACGGCCGCCAGCTTGTCGAGCACGCCATTGACGTACTTGTGGCCGTCGGTGCCGCCAAAGGTCTTGGCCAGCTCGATGGCTTCGTTGATCACCACCCGGTAGGGGGTTTCCGGATGCTGATGCAGCTCGAAGGCCGATTGCAGCAGCACGCAGGCTTCAATCGGCGACAGCTCGTTGAAGCCGCGGTCGAGGTGGGGCAGCAGCCGCTCGATCAGCGTTTCGCTCTGGCGCATCACGCCGCGGATCAGCTCCAGCATCAGCCGCTGGTCGGCCTTGGCGTAACCCTCGATTTCCGGCAGAAAGGCTTCGATGGCCGCTTCGTCGGACTGGGCGACACGCCACTGGTAGAGGCCCTGCAGCGCCAGTTCCCGGGCGCGACGGCGGGGGGATTTGGCCGGTGCCTTGTTGCCGGCGGGCTTGCGGTCGTCGCTCATGGGTTCAGCGCCCGCAGCAGGTTGGCCATTTCGATGGCGGCCTGGGCGCAGTCGCTGCCCTTGGGCTGCATCCGCACCAGCGCCTGATCGTCGTCCTCGGTGGTCAGCACGCCGTTGGCGATCGGGATGCCGGTGTCCAGCTGCACCTGCTGGATGCCGCGGCAGGCGTCGTTGGAGACGACTTCGAAGTGATAGGTCTCGCCGCGGATCACCGCGCCCAGCGCGATCAGCGCGTCGTAGCTGCCGGAATCGGCCATGCTCTGCAGCACCAGCGGGATTTCCAGCGCGCCGGGGACCGTGGCAATCGCCATGTCGGCCTCGGCGACGCCCAGGCGTTGCAGTTCGGCGACACAGGCGGACAGCAGGCCTTCGCAGACGTCCTGGTTGAAGCGGCTCATCACGATGCCGATCTTCAGGCCGCTGCCGTCCAGGTCGATCGGGTATTCCTCAATATTGTTGAAACGGGGCATATCAGTTCAATTCCGAAAGGGAAGTCACGAAACCGCTGACTTCGAGACCGAAACCGGTCATGGAGGGGATCTTGCGCGGGCTGGACAGCAGCCGCATCCGGGTCACGCCCAGGTCACGCAGGATCTGGGCGCCGATGCCGTGGGTCCGCGGGTCCCACTTCAGCCGGGCCGGCTTGGCCGCGTCGCCGCCCTGCAGGCGGGCCAGCAGGGAGTCGCCGTCCTCCGCCCGGTGCAGCAGCACGATGACGCCGTGGCCGTGGCGGACCAGCGCCGCCTGGGCCTGATCCAGCGTGAAGGACTGGCTGCGGCTGCCAGGGTCGAGGAAGTCGAGCACCGACAGCGGCTCATGCACCCGGACCAGGGTTTCCGCGTCGGCGGGAATCCGGCCGTATTCCAGCGCCAGATGGGTGGTGCCGGAGGCGCGGTCGGAGTAGGCGTGCAGCGTGAAGGCGCCGTGGGTAGTCTGCACCGGCTTGCTCAGCACCCGCTCGATCAGGGTTTCCGACGCGGCGCGGTAGTGGATCAGGTCGGCGATGGTGCCGATCTTCAGGCCGTGGGTCTGGGCGAATTCGATCAGCTCCGGCAGGCGGGCCATGCTGCCGTCCGGGTTGATGATCTCGCAGATCACCGACGCCGGCTCCAGGCCGGCCATCGCCGCCAGGTCGCAGCCGGCTTCGGTATGGCCGGCGCGAACCAGCACGCCGCCGGGGCGGGCCATGATCGGGAAAATGTGGCCGGGTTGCACCACGTCTTCGGGCTTGGCCTGGCGGGCGACTGCCGCCAGCACCGTCCGCGCCCGGTCGTGGGCGGAAATGCCGGTCGTCACCCCTTCCGCCGCCTCGATCGAGACGGTGAAGGCGGTGCCGTAGGGCGTCTTGTTGTCCCGGGTCATCTGCACCAGACCCAGCTGGCGGCAGCGGGCCTCGGTCAGCGTCAGGCAGACCAGCCCACGGCAGTGGGTGATCATGAAATTGATGATTTCCGGGGTGACGTATTCGGCGGCGACAACGATGTCGCCCTCGTTTTCCCGGTCTTCCTCATCGACCAGGATCACCATCCTGCCGGCACGGATGTCGGCCAGAATCTCGGCGGTGCTGGAAATCGCGGGGTGCATCGGCGCCATCATTGCTCCCAGGCGAGCAGGCGCTCGCAGTAACGGGCGATCAGATCGACCTCGAGATTGACCCGGCTGCCCGGCTTCAGGTGCTTCAGCGTGGTCATCTCCAGGGTGTGCGGGATCAGGTTGATCGAGAACTCGCTGCCCTCGACGCTATTGGTCGTCAGGCTGACCCCATCCACCGCCACCGAGCCCTTGCGGGCGATGAACTTGCCCAGGTCGCCCGGCGCCCGGATCACCAGCTGGCGGTTGTCGCCAATCGGGTCGAAGCGCAGCACTTCGCCGACGCCATCCACATGCCCGGACACCAGATGCCCGCCCAGCCGGTCCGCCAGCCGCAGCGCCTTTTCCAGGTTCACCTCGCCCGGCGACGCCAGGCCGACGGTGCAGGACAGGGTCTCCGGCGACACATCCACCTTGAAACTGTGGGCATCCCGTTCGACCACCGTCAGGCAGACGCCGCTGTGGGCAATCGAATCCCCCAGCTCGACATCACTCAGATCCAGCCCCCCGGCGTCCACCGTCAGACGGAAGCCCGCCTCACGCGGCGTCATCGCGGTCACCCGACCGATTGCGGCAATAATTCCTGAAAACATGGCTTTAGGCTTGCGGGAAAAGGGGCGGAGTTTAGCACGCCCCGCGGGCGGGGCTTGACAGTGGACGGGATTGCCGGATCAGGCCGGCTACAGCGCGATGCTGACGGCAAGCTTTCATTTCACCTGGGCCAGCAGCTGCAAAAAGGCCGCCGCGTCCTTGAAACCGACCAGGCGGGGGGTGGGGAGTTCGCGGCCCTGGCGGTCGAAAAAGATGATCCCCGGCGGGCCGAAGAGCTGGAAGCGTTGCAGCAGCGCCTTGTCCTCCGGGCTGTTGGCGGTGACGTCGGCCTGCAGCAGCAGGAAATCCTGCAAGCGGGCCTGCACTGCCGGGTCGGCGAAGGTGAAGCGCTCCATTTCCTTGCAGGAGACGCACCAGTCGGCATAGAAATCCAGCAGCACCGGCTTGCCCGGCTGCTGCAGCCGGCGTTCCAGGTCGGCCAGACTGGTGACCCGCTGGAACGAGGCATGCGGCGCCGGGGTGGCGCCGCTGGCGTTGGCGGCCTGGGCACCGCGCAGCCCGGACAGCGGCTGCCAGGGATCGCGGCTGCCGGCGAAGAGGCCGATCAGCATCGCGGCGCCGGACAGCAGCATCACGACGCCGATGCCCTTCCAGAAACGGGGCCAGCCCCTGGCCTGCGGTGGCAGCGGGTCCAGCGCGTGCAGGTAAATCGCCGGCAGGATCAGCAGCAGCGCCCAGCCCAGCATCTGCAGCCAGGCCGGCAGCACCGGCGCGAGCAGCCACAGGGCCGTCGCCAGCAACAGCACGCCGAACGCCTTTTTCACCCCTTCCATCCACGGGCCGGTTTTCGGCAGCAGGCTGCCGGCGGAGAGGCCGACCGCCAGCAGCGGCACCCCCATCCCCAGCGCCAGCGCGAACAGCGCCGCGCCGCCCAGCAGCACGTCGCCGCTCTGGCTGATGTACAGCAAGGCCCCGGCCAAGGGCGCGGCGACGCAGGGCCCGACGATCAGCGCCGACAGCGCGCCCATCAGGAAAACCCCGATTCCCCGCCCGCCTTGCAGGTGGCCGGCTTCCTCGGACAGCTTGCTCTGCAGGCCGCTGGGCAGCTGCAGTTCGTAAAAACCGAACATCGAGCCGGACAACAGCACGAACAGCAGCGCGAAACTTCCCAGCACCCAGGGGTTTTGCAGCGCGCTGGCCAGCAGCGTGCCGGTCAGCGCCGCGGCGACGCCGGCCAGGGTGTAGGTCAGCGCCATGCCCAGTACATAGGCCAGCGACAGCGCAAAGCCGCGGCCGCGGGAAACCTGGTGCCCCTGACCGACGATGATGCCGGAGAGGATGGGCAGCATCGGCAGCACGCAGGGCGTGAAGGCCAGGCCGATGCCGGCGACGAAGAACAGCGCCAGATTGGCCCAGAAGCCGGCCTGGTGCAGCGAGGCGGCCAGGGCGCCGCTCTCGTCATCCGCGGCAGCCGGCGCCGGGGCGGCGCTAGGGCTGGCGGTGCCGGCGGCCGGGGTGGCCGCCGCTGCGGGCTCGGCCGGCAGGCTGGCATTCACGGTCTGGCTGAACGGCGGGTAGCAGACCCCGGCGTCGGCGCAGCCCTGGGAGGTGACCTTCAGCTTGAATTGCAGCGGCCCGCTCTGGTTGCGCTCCAGCGGCAGGCGGATTTTGGCGCCGCCGTAATAGACCTCGACCTTGCCGAAGTTCTCGTCTTCCTTTTCCTTGCCCTTGGGGAAAACCGGGCTGCCCAGGGTCTGGCCCTCGGCGCTGAAACGGAACTTGTCCCGGTAGAGGTAATAGCCCTTGGCGATCTGCATCTCGACTTCGAGGGTCCGGGCATCGACGGCGCGGACGCTGGCCTTGAAGGCCTGGGCCGGGTCGAGGAATTCCTGGGCGGCGGCGGGCAGTACCCCGGCGCACAGGCACAACAGCAGCAGCTGGAATAGCGGGATCAGACGACGCATCAGGCTTCTCCTTGGGGGCGGGTTTCCGCGGCAACCCAGTGCAGGTAGGCGGGCAGGCCGGCGCTGACCGGCAGCGCGATGATTTCCGGCACGGTGTAGGGGTGGGCCTGCTGCAGCGCGGCTTGCAGCGCCGGATAACGGTCGGCGCTGGTCTTGATCAGCAGCGGCACTTCCTCGGCGCTCTCGATGGCGCCTTCCCAGCGGTAAAGCGAGCGGCAGGGCGCCAGCAGATTGACGCAGGCGGCGAGGCGGAGGTCGAGGACGCGGCGGGCCAGGGTTTCGGCCACGGTCGCATCCGGGCAATTGCACAGCACGAGCAGGGTATCCATGGGGTTCATTTCAGCAGGCGGCGGGTGGTCAGGCGCAGCGCGACGGCAAAGCCCAGCGCCGTGGTCAGCAGCAACAGGCCGACATGCAGCGCGATGTCCGGCGGCACCTGGCCGGCCAGCAGGGGCCGGACCAGCGCCACGCCCTGGGCCAGCGGCAGCGCGGCGCCGATCCCGGCCAGCCAGCCGGGCAGGGCGTCGGTGGGGAAAAACACGCCGGAGATCAGCGTCATCGGCGTCACGAACAGCGTGAAGAAATACATGAAGAAGTCAAAGGACGGGGCCAGCGCCGTCCAGATCAGCCCCAGCGCCGCAAAGGCCAGGCCGATCAGCAGCAGGCAGGGCAGCACCCACAGCGCCAGCGGGTCATGGACCAGGCCGATCAGGGTGATCACCAGCAGGATCGCGCTGCCGGACAGCACCGCCTTGCTCGCCGCCCACACCAGCTCGCCGCCCAGCACGTCGGCCAGGCCCAGCGGCGTGTTGAGGATCGCGTCCCAGCTTTTCTGGACGTGCATCCGGGAAAAGGCGTTGTACAGCGACTCGAAGGTGGCGGCATTCATCGTCGAGGCGGCGACGGTCCCGGCGGCGAGGAAGGCCAGGTAGGGCTGGCCGCCGATGTCCGGCATCAGGCTGCCGAGGCCATAGCCCAGGCCCAGCATGTAGATCACCGGGTCGGCCAGGTTGCCCAGCATCGAGGTCAGCGCCAGCTTGCGCCAGACGCCGAAATTGCGCTGCCACACCGGCAGCCAGCCCAGCCAGCGGTAACGGGACGCCAGGGTTTTGCGCTTCATCGGCTCAATCCCGCAATTCGCGCCCGGTCAGCTGGATGAACACGTCTTCCAGATTCGAGGCGCGGTGGATGTAACGCAGCCCGCGCTGCGCCGCCAGCGCCGCGAGCAGCGACTCCGGCTCCCGGCAGTAAAAGAACGCGGTCTCGCCGCTGACCTCGACCCGCTCGGCCAGGCCGCGGCGGGTGGCGATGAAGCCGGGCAGGTCGCCGCCGCTTTCGTCATAGACCTCGATCACCTGCGGCTCGATCCGCTCGGCGATCAGCTGGCGCGGGCTGCCCTCGGCGATCTTGCGGCCGTGGTCGATCACGATCAGCTGGTCGCACAGCCGCTCGGCCTCGTCCATGAAGTGGGTGGTCAGCAGCAGCGTCTTGCCCGCGGCCTTCAACTGCTTCAGCCGTTCCCAGATCAGGTGGCGGGCCTGGGGGTCCAGCCCGGTGGTCGGCTCGTCGAGGACGATGATCTCCGGATCGGCGATCAGCGCCCGCGCCAGCGTCAGCCGCCGGCGCATGCCGCCGGACAGCGCGGTGATCCGGGCATCGCCCTTGTTGCCGAGGCCGGCGAAGTCCAGCAGCGCCGGCACCCGCTCCGCCACGGCGTCCCGGTCCAGCCCGAAATAACGGGCGAAGACCAGCAGGTTTTCCGTCGCGGTGAAATCCGGGTCGAGGTTGTCGAACTGCGGCACCACGCCCACCCGCTGCCGGGCCTGCCGCGCCCGGGCCGGCACCGGCTCGCCGGCCAGCCGGATCGTGCCGCTGTCGGCGCCGGTCAGGCCCAGGCACAGCCGCAACGTCGTCGTCTTGCCGGCGCCATTGGGGCCGAGCAGGCCGAAGCAGCTGCCGGCGGCGACCTCGAACGACAGCCCATCCACCACCGCCTTGCCGGCGTAGGCCTTCTGCAGATCGCGGACGCTGAGGGCGGGAGACGCCATGCCCGGCATCAGTGGCGCCAGGCGCGGGTGATGATGTCGCGGATCAGGTGCAGGCGACGGTGGAAGAAATGGTCGGCGCCGGGCACCACCACCACCGGCAGATCCAGCGGCCGTGCCCAGTCGAACACATTGCCGAGCGGCACCGTCTCGTCGGCGGAACCGTGGATCACGATGGTGTCGTGGGGCACCGCCTCGGTGTCGTACTGGCGGGTGCCTTCGACATGGCCGGCGGCGGTGCCAACCAGTACCAGCCGCTGCGCCGGATGCCCGGCCTCGGCCAGCTGTTTCGCCACCCGGGTCTGGCAGAAGGCGCCAAAGGAGAATCCGGCCAGCGCCACCGGCAGGTCGCCGCAACGGCACTTGGCGTCGTGCAGCACCGCCAGCAGGTCCTCGGTCTCGCCGTGGCCCTCGTCATGGACGCCTTCGGTGCCGCCGACGCCGCGGAAATTGGGGCGGAACGCCGCGTAGCCCAGGCCGACGAAGGTCCGCGCCAGCGTGTAGGCCACCTTGTTGGTGTTGGCGCCGCCGCCCAGCGGGTGGGGGTGGGCGATCAGCGCAATGCCGCGGGGCGCGCCGGGGTTTTCGATGATCACCTCGATCTTGCCCGCCGGGCCGTCGATCAGGACTTTTTCTTCCGGGGCTTTCATAGCTTCAGCCGCTCCACGACACGACCATGGATCAGATGCTCCTGGATGATTTCCTCGACATCGCTCTGGTCGACGACGGTGTACCAGACCGCATCCGGGTACACCACCAGCACCGGGCCCTGGTCGCATCGATCCAGGCAGCCGGCCTTGTTGATGCGGATCTTGCCCGGCCCCTTCAGCTTCAACTGGGCGATCCGGTCCTTGGCGTAGGTCTGCAAGTCGCTGGCGCCGAGATTGTTGCAACAGGTCTCGCCCTCGCCCCGCTGGTTGCAGCAGAAGAAAACGTGATGTTTGAAATAACTCATGGTTGCTCCGTAGTGAAGGCGTGATTATCAACGTCAGGCCGGCGGCTGTCCCGTCGTGGTGTGGAGAAAGTGGATCGGGCGGTGCCGCAGCGGCGGATTTCTGGCCAATCCCAGGCCAATTCCTGGCGATTCCCTGGTCAATCGACCGGTTTTTATCCCCCCGCCGGGCAGCGCCGAGGCGCGCATTTTTGCCCGTAATAGTTCGTTACATTTGGCACAAATTTCCGACATCTTGTCTGTCGATGATTCTGCGGATAACGAGTTCCCCAATCGTGAAACAACGAGGAGACCACAACGATGACGCAGAACAATCCCTATTCCCTGGGCCTGGACAAGAACGCCGCGAATTACGTTCCCCTGTCGCCCCTGACCTATCTGGAGCGCGCCGCCTTCATCTACCCGAAGCGGGTGGCGGTGATCCAGGGCCAGCGGCAGCTGACCTGGCGCGAGGTGTATACCCGCTGCCGGCAACTGGCTTCCGCACTGCAGGGCCGCGGCGTGAAGAAGGGCGATACCGTGGCCGCGATGCTGCCGAACATCGCCGCGATGTACGAAATGCATTTCGGCGTGCCGATGCTGGGCGCCGTGGTGAACACCCTGAACACCCGGCTCGACGCCGAGGCGATTGCCTTCATGCTCAAGCACGGCGAAGCCAAGGTGTTGATCACCGACCCGGAATTCTCCCCGGTCGTCGAAGGCGCGCTGGCGCTGCTGGACGGCCCCAAGCCGCTGGTGATCGACGTCGCCGACGTGGAATTCAGCGGCGGCAAGATGCTGGGCGAAAAGGAATACGAGGATTTCCTGAAGGAAGGTGACCCCGACTTCGCGTGGTCGCTGCCCGCCGACGAATGGGAAGCCATCGCGCTGAACTACACCTCCGGCACCACCGGCAACCCCAAGGGCGTCGTCTATCACCACCGCGGCGCCTACCTCAACGCCGCCTCCAACATCATTTCCTGGGGCATGCCCCCGCACTCCGTCTATCTGTGGACGCTGCCGATGTTCCACTGCAACGGCTGGTGCTTCCCCTGGACCATGGCCGCCAACGTCGGCACCAACGTCTGCCTGCGCAAGGTGGACCCCAAGCTGATCTTCAACGCCATCCGCGAACACAAGGTCAGCCACATGTGCGGCGCCCCCATCGTCTACGGGATGATGATCAACGCCCCGGAAGAAACCAAGGCGGGCATCGAACAGCAGGTCAATGGCCTGATCGCCGGCGCTGCACCCCCGGCCGCGATCATCGAAGGCGGCGAACGCATGGGCTTCAACCTGACCCACGTCTATGGCCTGACCGAAACCTACGGCCCTGCCGCCGTCTGCGCCAAGCACCCGGAATGGGACAAGCTGCCGATTGACCTGCGCGCCGCCCGCAACGGCCGCCAGGGTGTCCGCTACCACATGCAGGAAGCCATCACCGTGCTTGACCCGGCGACGATGGAGGCGGTGCCCTGGGACGGCGAGACCATGGGCGAAATCATGTTCCGCGGCAACCTGGTCATGAAGGGCTACCTGAAGAACGAAAAGGCCTCGGAAGAAGCCTTCGCCGGCGGCTGGTTCCACACCGGCGACCTGGCGGTCGTGCATGCCGACGGCTACGTCAAGATCAAGGATCGCTCCAAAGACATCATCATCTCCGGCGGCGAGAACATCTCCTCGCTGGAAGTCGAGGACGTGCTCTATCGCCACCCGGCGGTCATCGCCGCGGCCGTGGTCGCCAAGCCCGACGACAAGTGGGGCGAAGTGCCCTGCGCCTTCGTCGAGCTGAAGACCGACGCCCGCTGCACCGAAGCGGAAGTGATCGAACACTGCCGCGCCCACCTCGCCCGCTTCAAGGTACCGAAGCAGGTGGTGTTCGGCGAATTGCCGAAAACCTCCACCGGCAAGATTCAGAAATACGTGCTGCGGCAGCACGCCAAGTCGGCCCTGGCCATCGAATAAGCCGCCGGACGGGGTGGCCGCCGGCTGCCCCGACCCCTTACCCCCTATCCCATGCCCCGCCGGAACGCCTGTTGCGTCCGGCTGAGGCGCGTAATGCAAAGGAGACGAGCTTGAAAGTACTGGTTCCCGTGAAACGGGTCGTGGATTACAACGTGAAGGTCCGGGTGAAGAGCGACGAAAGCGGCGTGGACCTGGCGAACGTGAAGATGTCGATGAAC
>JBEBBF010000153.1:0-2874 GCA_041158545.1 Pseudomonadota bacterium
GGCCGCCCTCGTCCCGTATCTGGATCAGGCCGGATCGGCGGAGATCGAGCATCGGCTCGATCTCCTGGCGGCCGATCATCCCTGGCGGCCAGGCGCCTATGTCGCTGCGATCGAGGACGGCCGCGGGCCGTCGTTCGCGATCGCCGCCCGCTCCGTCATCACCAGCCGCGCGTGGACCTTCGGCCGCGACGGCTACGGCACCCGCATCCGTCTGGAGCCGCTGACCCTCGACCTGCGGAGCTACCTGTGAATGACCTGGGGCCGATCGACAACCGCATCCGCGATCTGGAGCGACGCCTCGCCGCCGCGGAGCGACGCCTACAGGCGGTCCCTGCCCGCTGGCCAGCCCCCCCCCAGGACGGCCGCGTCGTCATCCGGGCCCGGGCCGGCACCTGCACCGTCGGCCAGGCTGTGCGCGTGGTCAGCGACACCTGCGAGATCCACGCCGCCAACTGGTACGGATTGCAAGGGCCGGACTGCGGGGTGATCGAATCCATCATCGGCGGCGTGGCCACCGTGGTGACGGATGGGCCGATTGTGCTGGCCAGCGCACCGGCCGGGACGGCGGCGGCGACGGATGGCGACATCGATGCCGTGGTCAGCACCGCCCAGGCGCGCATCCTGGGTCGCGTGCCGGTGCTGGATCCCGCCAAGACCCAGGTGCTGGGCTGGCCGCAGCCATCGCCGGCCGCCCAGGCCGAGGGCGCCGTCGCCGTGAGCTGGGTCACCGGCACGCCCTCGGCCTGGGTCCCGCTGCCGGTGAATGCCAGCGGCGGCGTGGCCCCGACCACGAGCCTGACTGCCGCCGACATCAGCGCGACCACCCAGCCCGCCGCCCTGGTCGATTCCGTCGCCGACCCCGTCGCCGGAACCACGGTCGGCGTGTACCTGTGGAGCGGCGCCTACCTCAGCTCCCAGACCGGCACCGGCACCGTCGGCGTGCGCTGGATCAGCCCCACCGCCGGCGGCGCCCTGGTCGCCACCGCGCCCACCACCGGCCGCCGCATCCCGCTGCTGGCGTTCACCGACAGCGCCACCGGCAGCACCTTCCAGATCCTGAACGACACCCAGGACGCCGGCCAGGCCATCGCCGGCCGCCAGATCGATCCCGCCGCCCCCGCCGACAAGGCCGCCCTGGTCTGGGACAACGCCGCCAGCCTGTGGAAACCCTCGCTGATCGACTGGTCCAGCATCAGCGGCACCCCGCCCGCCGCATCGGTGGAATGGTCCAGCGTGCTGAACAAGCCGACCACCTTCACGCCGAGCGCCCACACCCACACCATGGGCGGTGATGTGACCGGCCAGAGCGACGCCGCGAGCGTGGCCAAACTGCGCGGCAAAGAGCTGGCCAGCGCGGTGGGCACGGTCGATGGGACCAGCAGTGCGCGGCTGTTCTTGTGGTGGGACAAGACGAATCAGCGCTGGGCGCCGTTCGATTTCTGGAACACCTCCGCGGTCACTGGCTGGGTCAACTGCTACGACTCCGCGGCCACCGACGGTAACGCAAAAATGAACGGCGTCATGGCCGGCACCGCCTGCAGCGTGTTCGGCCGCAGCGCGAACACCGACGGCCTGCCCGCTTCCATCGCCGCCAGCGCCGACAACCGGGTGCTCATGCGCGTGTCCGGATCGCTGTCTTTCGCGCAGGTGACCAACAACTGCATTGCCGATGAAACCATCACGGGCGGCAAGATTGCGCCGCTCACGATCACCGATCTGCGACTGGCCGACTACACCGTCACCGGAGCCAAGATAAACCCCGACATCATCCTGGGCCGGGACATCTCCCCCGGCAGACTGCGCATCCGAAACGCCACATTTATCGACGCGATCGACATTCAGACGACCATGATCACCGCCGCCGGCCGCAAGATGAGCGTCCGCGAAGTCGATGTGTGCGACGCCGGCACCGCCAAGAAAATGCTGATCCTCGCCAGCGCGCCGTACTGACATGGCCATCTACCTGCCATTTCTCAAGGGATGCCCAGCGGCCGCGTGCGCAGGCAACGCGCCGTGCGGCGGGAACCCGACCGACTACGCCCTGGGCTTCGGGATCCAGTCCGGCGACGATTCCGCAGGCTTCCGATTCTGGTGCGACAATGCAGCGGTGATGAGCGGCGAAATCCGATCCTTGTTCAGCGGCGCCGGCGGCGTGTACACCTACACCAACTGTTCAGACATCACCGACACGGCGTATGTGTACACCTCGAACCTGGATGCCCCCGTCACCTCCGGATGGGGCGACTGGACCGGAACGATCTACATCAACGCCGTCGCCCTGCGCGATGCAGGCCTGCTGCCCCTGACCTTCCGCGGCATGGTGGCCAGCAACGCCACCAGCGGTGGCGGCAGCCTCGGCAACCTCGATGTGACCCTGTCCGGCCCCGGCGGCCTGAACGATACCGCCTATTTCCCCATGACGATCCTGCTGTCTCCATCCTGCGGCATGACTTACGCCGCCACCATGACCATCACCCTCGCATGGACCGGCTCCGTGTTCACCTGGACCGAGTCCTACATCTGATGACCGCCGCCGACCCCGACACCATCCTGGCGCGGATCACCGCCTGCCGCGCCTGCTCCGACTACCGCCCCGCGACCGACCGCTGCGGCTGGTGCGGCTGCAGCGACGCCATGGCCCGCCGCGCCGCCAGCCCGCTCGGCACCTGCCCCGCCGGCCGCTGGCCACCAACGGCCGGGGAGCGGCCAGGGAACACCGGCTGAAAAAGCCGCTTTAATGGGTCATTAAGGACACATGTTGACCTAGGAAAAAATGGCCTAGGCTCCACCCATCGCCGTAGGCAATCCAGCCGCGCCGATCCAAGGGCCCGAGCCCGGGAGCACATCATGGCCTACGCCACCACCGAGAACCGC
>JBEBBF010000154.1:0-8156 GCA_041158545.1 Pseudomonadota bacterium
CCGGTCCTCGAACACGCTGAAATCCAGCCGGGTCGTCGCCGCCAGTTGCCACTTCGCCCCGATCTCGCTGTGTTTATCCTCGGAGGGCGACAGGCGATCCCAGCCGTTGTTGGCGGCAAAAGCCATCGGGATGGCACGGGTCAGCGTATAGGTTTCCGCCCCCGGATACAGCAGGCCATGAACGTGATTGGCGTAAAGCGTCAGGGCTTCGGAGATCAGGGAAACCCCGGCCTGCGGTGCCGTCCGCGCCGGGTAGATATTGCTTTCGTAATAGCGCAGCCCCAGGGAAGGCTGCAGTACCCAGTCGCGGCTCAGGTCAAACTGCTGGCTCAGGCCGACATAGGGCGACAGCAGGCGGAATTCCGGCACGTCGGCCGTCCCCGCAACGCCGAAACCGAACGGTGTTCCGACCGGGCTGCCGACATGGGGGCCGGAAACCTTGCCGGAAACCCGGTCCCAATCCAGGCCGGCGGTCAACCGCCCGCCGCGCCAGGGCGACCAACTCTCCTTCCAGCGCAGGCCGCTCATGACGAAGCTGCTGTCGAACGTCCCCCAGGAGGCATCGTTCAACAGGTTGTTCTCGCCGCGATTCTCGAAAATCTTCAGCTCACCCTGCCAGTCTCCGTGCCGGTGGCTGAGCCCGGCATGCAACATGGTGGTCTGGGATTGATTGCGGGCGACCCCGTTGGAAAAACTATATGGCCCCACCGGCGTGCTCGAAACCGGGTAGCGGTTATCGCCAGGGTCACCCACCCGGTTGCCCACGCTGAGGAAGCCCAGCTGCGCCGACCACTGGGCATTGAGTTGCAGGTTCAGCCGGCCGATGGCGTTATTCAATTCGCCATCTGAATTCTGCCGATCCCCGTTGGAATGGACATGACCCGCCGCCAACATGAAATCCAGCCCCTGCTGGCGCCCGACCACCGAAGTCTGGACCACGCGGGTCGCCATGGTGCCGACGGAGGCCTGAATTTCCCCCTGGATGCCATCCTCGCGGGCGCGGCGGGTCTCCAGATTGACCGCGGCAAAATTGTTGCCGTTCTGCATCCCGTCCGGCCCCTTCTGCACGCTGACCCGCTGCATGCCATTCAAGGGTAACAGGTCGATCAAGGGGTGATTCCAGACCCCCATATAGACCGGAAGCCCGTCGATGTAGGTCTTGATTTCGCTACCGGGGCGGCTGACCCCCAGGCCGCGGATATAAACATTGCCACCCTGGTCGCCACTGTAGGAGCCCACCTCGTTGTAGCGGGAAATCTGCACGCCCGGCGTCATTCGCAACGCCGCTGCCAGATCAAGGGCGCCGAGATCGCGAATCTGCTCGGCACTGACCGTGGTGCTGAAACCGGAAAAATCGCCGATGTGGTTGGCCTCGACGATGGGGGTTGCCAGCACGCTGACTTCACCCAGGGATTTACCGCCTTGCGCCGCCAGCGGCCCGCTCAGGCACAGGCAGGCCAGGGCGCCCGCCAGCTTGTGATCGATCTTGTTCAAACCTTGATCCTCCGTCGGAATGGGAAACAGGAATACTTCTTGTTGTAAAAAACGGTGAAGTATCCCTGCATCCATCCCGGCGCCCCTGCGGCAAATTGTCGCAGCAGCGCCCGGAGACCACGGCCTCAGTGCCCCAGAAAATCCAGCACCATCCGGTTGAATTTGTCGGCGTGTTCCCACTGCGCCCAGTGGCCGCAGCGGTTGAAGATGTGGAGTTCGGCGTTGGGCATGCCCCACAGCAGGCGCAGGCCGGTGTCCATCGGCACGAAGCGGTCGTCGCGGCCCCAGATCACCAGGGTCGGGGCGCTGATTTCGCCGAGGCGGGGGCCGTAGTCGGTGAATTGCTTCGGGTTCACGGCCAGGCTCTTGACGAAGTTCTCCAGGTGGTCGCGGCGGGACAGCATATTGTTCAGCCGCGCCTGGAACAGTTCTTCGGTCAGGCTGCTGGAATCGAAGACGAACACCGCCATCATCTTCTTCAGATTTTCGATGCTCGGCTCGCGATAGAGGGCCTGCAGCAGCTTGATGCCCTCGGTCGGCATCGGCACGAAGGGGCTGGGGCCGCCGGTGCCGCCGCCCATCAGGATCAGCTTGCCGACGCGGCCGGGGTTGGCCAGCGCGAAGGCGACGGCGCTATGGGCGCCCATGGAATTGCCGATCAGGTGCGCCTTTTCCAGGCCGATGGCGTCCATCAGCCCCTTCAGCGCCCTGGCGTTCAGCTCGGAACGGGAACCGCTGCAAACGATGGGATCGCTCTTGCTCCAGCCGGGGAAATCCAGCAGCACCACCCGGTAGCCGGCCTCGACCAGCGGCGCGATGTTGCGGTTGAAATTGGCCCAGCTGCTGGCGCCGGGGCCGGAGCCGTGCAGCATCACCACGGTTTCGCCGTTGCGGTCGCCGAAATCGTTGTAATGCAGTTGCAGGTCGAGCTCCGCCTCGCGGATGCGGACCAGATGGCTGCTGTCGGCTTCATGGATGGGGGTCATGGGACGTCCTTTCTACGGAAGGATGAAAAATCGGGAAACCGGCTCAGCCGGCGCGGCGGCGGTAAAGCCGATACCCCGCCAGCGAAATCGTGCTGGCCAGCAGCATCGCCCCGGCCATCGGCCGGCCGCTGCCGTCGTGGGCATAACTGACGCCGGCGCTGGCCAGCATGCCGAAGCCGAACTGGGCGGCGCCGAACAGCGCGGCGGCGGCACCGGCGTTCTGCGGGTAGCGGGCCATCAACAGGCCGACGCAATTCGCCCCCAGCAGGCCGGTCATCGAGACGACCAGGAACAACAGCGCCAGCACCAGCGGCAACAGGCCGGGCTGGGCCATCGCCAGCGGCAGCGGCAGCGCGGCACAAAAGGCGAGGCTGGCGCCTATCCCCGCCATGGCCGCGGGGCCGAAGCGGCGCACCAGCCGGCTATTGAGGTAATTCGCCGCAAAAATCCCCAGCGCGTTGCTGGCGAAAACCAGGCTGTACGCCAGCGGAGGCAGGCCCTCGGCGGCGATCAGGTAAAACGGGCTGCCGGTGATGTAGGCGAACATCGCCGCAAAGGACATGCCGCCCGCCAGCACCAGCCCCAGCGCCACCGGGTCGGCCAGCAGCCGGCCGTAGGCGGCGAAGGCCTGGCCCAGCGGCAGGCCACCGCGCTTTTCCGGCGGCAGGGTTTCCGGCAGGCCGCGCCACACCACGACCAGACTGCCGGCCCCCCACAGCAGCAACGCGACAAAAGGACCGCGCCAGCCCAGGCTGGCGAGCAGCAGGCTGCCCAGCAAGGGCGCCAGCAGCGGCGCCACCGCGGTGATCATCGCCATCAGCGACAGCTTGCGGATCGCCTCGGTCGGCACGAACACATCCCGCACCACCGCCCGCGCCAGCACCGACGCCGCGCCGCCGCCCAAGGCCTGGAACAGCCGGGCGACGATCAGGCTGCGGACGCTCTCCGCCAGCAGGCAGGCCAGACTGGCCAGCACGAACAGCAGGATGCCGCCCAGCATCACCGGTCGCCGGCCGTAGCGGTCGGACAAGGGGCCATAGACCAGCATCCCGCCGGCGAAACCGGCAAGGGAAATGGTGATCGTCAGCTGCACCTGCGCCGGCGCCGCCGCCAGCCCGGTGGCCAGCGCCGGCAAGGCCGGCAGGTAAAGGTCTATCGCCAGCGGACCGAAGGCGACCAGCATCCCGAGCAGCAGGATCAGCCGGGCCTCCGCCGCGGGCTTCAGCGTGGACATCGGGTTCAGCCGCGGAAGGGCCGCGGCCCGAAGCCGATGGGCGCCGGCGCACACTCGACCAGCCGGGAAAACAGCGCCTTGAAATCCTCGCGGCTGCCGCCATCCGGGCCATTCGCCGCCATTTCCCGGCGGAACGCCGCATCCACCGCGGTCCAGTCTGCCGCCGTCAGATGCTTGCGGATCAGCGGCAGCACCACTTCCTCCTCCAGCATCATGTGGCCGCGGTAGAAGTCGGCATAGGCATTGAAGGCCTGGGCGAAAGCCGCGAAGCGGTTCGCGTCGGCGACAAATTCCGCCAGCGCCGCCTGCAAGGCCGCGATGCGCTGCGGCGCCGCCCCGTGCTGCACCGCCAGTTGCGCCAGCGCCTCGCGGCCGGCGTCGCTGCGCTGTTCCAGATAGCGGAACAACAGGTCTTCCTTCGGGTGGTGGCGCTGCTCGGCGTAGGCGTCGAGGTAATGCACCATGGCCTGGAACAAGGCCCGGTCCGGCTCCAGCCGGCCGGCGGCGATTTCCTTCAGCATGAAACGAATCGCATGCAGGATCGCCGCCAGGGACTGATGTTCTTCGCCGATGATGTGCAGGGCTTCCATTGCTGTACTCCTTTAGGGTCTTTTTAGCTGGCGAGCAGTTCCTGGTGCTTGCTGGCCAGGCCCAGATAACTTTCGATGACCCGCGGGTCGTTGCGCAGCATTTCCGCCTCGCCTTCCATCCGGACGCTGCCGTTTTCCAGCACGTAGGCGTAATCCGCCACCTGCAGCGCGGCGCGGGCGTTCTGCTCGACCAGCAGGATGGAGACGCCGCGGCGGCGCAACTCGGCGATGATCCGGAAGATTTCCCGGACGATCAGCGGCGCCAGCCCCAGGCTGGGCTCGTCCAGCATCAGGAGCTTCGGCTTGGCCATCAGGGCGCGGCCGACCGCCAGCATCTGCCGCTCGCCGCCGGACAGCGTGCCCGCCGCCTGCTGCCGCCGCTCCTTCAAGCGCGGGAACAGCGTGTACACCTCGTCCATCGTCGCCTTGTGGTCGCGGTGGCCGCTGCGGCTGCGCTGGAAGGCGCCGAGCAGCAGGTTGTCCTCGATGCTCATCGAGCCGAACAGTTCGCGCTTTTCCGGCACCAGATTCATCCCGCGCAGCACCATCCGCTCGACCTCGGGCACGCCTTCGATCGTGCCGTCGAAGCGGACTTCGCCGCGGGACGGCAGCAAGCCCATGATCGCCGCCAGCGTCGTCGTCTTGCCGGCGCCGTTGGGGCCGATCACCGTGACGATGCGGCCTTCGCCGACGTTCAGGCTGAGCCCGCTGACCGCCTCGACCTTGCCGTAGGCGACCGCCAGATCCTTCACTTCCAGAATATTCCCGCCCATCTCACACCCCTCCCAGATAGGCTTCCAGCACCGCCGGGTTCTGCTGCACTTCCGCCGGCAGGCCCTCGGCAATCTTTTCGCCGAACTCCATCACCACCACCCGATCCACCAGATTCATCACGAAATCCATGTCGTGCTCGACGATCAGCACCGCCATGCCCTCGCTGCGCAGCCGCTGCAGCAAGGCCGCCAGCGCCTGCTTTTCCTTCAGCCGCAAGCCGGCCGCCGGCTCGTCCAGCAGCAGCAGGCAGGGGTCGGAACACAGCGCCCGGGCGATTTCCAGGATGCGCTGCTGGCCCAGCGCCAGGCTGCCCGCCTCGGCGTGCATGAATTCGCCCAGCCCGACCCGCTCGACCTGAATCGCCGCTTCCCGCAGCAGCCGCGCCTCCTCGGCCCGATCCAGCCGCCAGGCCGCCGACAGCACGCCGCGGTTGCCGCGCAGATGCGCGCCGATGGCGACGTTTTCCAGCACGCTCATCCGCGGCAGCAGCCGCACATGCTGGAAGGTCCGGCTCATGCCCAGCGCGGCGATGTCGCGGGAGCTGCGCCCGGTCACCGGCTGGCCGCGGAAACGCACCTCGCCCGACGTCGGGGTATCCCCGGACAACTGGTTGAACATCGTGCTCTTGCCGGCGCCGTTGGGGCCGATCAGGGCCAGGATTTCCCCGGCACGCACCTCCAGGCTCATCGCATTGTTGGCGACCAGGCCGCCGAACTTGCGGGTCACGTCCTGCGCTTCCAGGATCACCTCGCCATGGGGCGGCTGCGGCTTCTTCTCCAGCGGCAGCGCCGCCTGATCCACCGCCTTCGGCGCCAGCCGCACCGGCACCAGCCGCGCCAGCAGGGGCCACAGGCCTTCCCGGGTCCGGTGCAGCAGCATGATCATCAGCAGGCCGAACACGATCACCTCGAAATGCCCGGCGGTGCCGAACAGCCGCGGCAGGATGTCCTGCAGCCACTGCTTCAGCACCGTGATGACCCCGGCGCCGACCAGCGCGCCCCAGACCTGGCTGGCCCCACCGACCACCGCCATGAACAGGTATTCGATGCCGATGTGCAGGCCGAACGGCGTCGGATTGACGAAGCGTTGCAGGTGGGCATACAGCCAGCCGGCGGCGCAGGCGTGCAGTGCGGCGATGACGAAGATCACCATCCGGGCGCGGGAGGTATCGACCCCCATCGCCTCGGCCATGACCATGCCGCCCTTCAGCGCCCGGATCGCCCGCCCTTCGCGGGAATCGAGCAGGTTGCGGGTGGTGAACAAGGCCGCCAGCACGAAGGCCCAGACCAGGTAATAGAAATGCCGGTTATCCATCAACTCGAAACCCAACACCCCGATGGGCGGCAGGTTGGACAAGCCGGCGTGGCCGCCGAGGAATTCCAGATTGCCGAACAGGAAATACAGGCTGATCCCCCAGGCCAGCGTGCCCAGCGGCAGGTAATGCCCGGACAGCTTCAGCGTCACCGAACCAAGGATGATCGCCACCGTCGCCGTCAGCACCAGGCCCAGCACCAGCGCCACCCAGGGCGAACCGCCGCTCCAGGCCAGCCACAGCGGCAGCTCCGGCGTCGCGGTCAGCCAGGCGGTGGTATAGGCGCCGAGCCCGACAAAGGCCGCCTGACCAAAGGAGGTCAGCCCGCCCACGCCGGTCAGCAGCACCAGACCCAGCGCGACCAGCGCCGACAGCCCGACGTAATTGAGCAGCGTGACGTAGAACTCCGGCAGCAGCAGCGGCGCCAGCGCCAGCAGCACCAGGAAGCCGGCGAGCAGCCAGGCCGGGCGAATCCAGCCCTTGCCCTGCTTGCCGTCCAGCACCGGGCTGGCCTCTTCCTCTTCCAGGTGGTGGGTGGTCAGCGACAACCAGATCAGCACCGGAATGATCAGCGTGAACACCAGCACATCCTTGAAGGCGCTGGCCCAGAACGAGGAAAAGGATTCCAGCAGGCCGACGATCATCGCCCCGGCCGCCGCCAGCGGATAACTGCCCAGACCGCCGATGATCGCCGCGACAAAGCCCTTCAGACCGACCAGGAAACCGGAGTCGTAGTAAATCGTCGTCAGCGGCGCCGCCAGCAGGCCGGACAGCGTGCCGATCAGCGCGGCGACGAAAAAGGTCTGCCGCCCGGCCAGCGCCGGGGAAATGCCCATCAGCCGGGCGCCATTGCGGTTGACCGCCGTCGCCCGCAGCGCCTTGCCGCTCAGCGTGTGGCCGAAGAACAGATACAGGCCGACGATCAGGAACAGCGACGCGGCAATCACCACCAGGGTATGGCCGCCGATCAGCAGCGAGCCGATCTGGAACTGGGCGTCACTGAACGGCTGGGTCCGCGAACCCTCCGGCCCGAACAGGATCAGCCCCAGGCCGACCATCAGCAGGTGCAGCGCCACGGCGACGATCAGCAGGATCAGCACCGGCGCCTCGGCCACCGGCTGGAAAGCCACCCGGTACAGCATCGGCCCCAGCGGCACCACGATGGCCAGCACCAGCAAGGCCTTGACCAGCGCCGGCAGCGTCGCCAGCGGCAACACCTGCAACAGCCCGGCCAGCGCCAGCGGATAAAGCAGGTTCCAGCCCCCGGAGCGCAGCCAGGGCCGGCGGCCGGGACGGGCGCCGAGCAGGTCGGCGGCAAAAGTCAGCACCCCGGCGCCCAGCAGCAGCCAGACCGTGCCGGGGTAATGCCCCGCTTCCAGCGCGGCCATGGTCAGCGCGCCCCAGGCGAGGAACTCACCCTGGGGAATGAAGACGATGCGGGTCACGGCGAAGACCAGGACCAGGGCCAACGCCAGCAGGGCGTAGATGGCGCCGTTGGTGATGCCATCCTGGGCCAGCAACGCAAAGATTTCGGCATCCATGGAGGAACTCCTGTAACACCGGCGCCGCCTGCCGCGGCGGCACCGGGAAAACACAATGAACGGTCAGGACGGCGGCCGCAGCGGGCCGCCGTTTATCAGGCGATCAGCCCCCGCTCGCGGGCCATGGTGATGGCGGTGTCTTCGATCATGTCTTCCTGGCCGCCGACCATGCCGCGGCGGCCGAGTTCGACCAGGATTTCCCGGGCCGGCACGCCGTACTTGGCG
>JBEBBF010000155.1:0-3748 GCA_041158545.1 Pseudomonadota bacterium
CGGTAATCGGCGCCTCGCTACCTTGCCCGACGGAAAACTTTCCCATCAACGGGGCGAACGCGACAGCCCTACCCACGTCCATGCCGCTGCCCACCAGCTCCTGGACCGCCTGCGCCAGCACGTCGCGGCCGATCCCCGCGCCGTCGGCCCCGCCGATAATGGCGCGGCTCATGCCGGCCTCTTGCGCGGTCCCGGCGATGCCCGCCTTGATGGCGATGTCGCGGATGATGGCTTGATAATCCGCCGACACTTTCGACGGGATCGCGACGGCACCGGTCAGCGCGACCGCCTGGCCAATGGCGCTCTTGCCGGTTTCGATGCCCCGGCCGATGTTTTCCAGCCCCTTGGCTTTGAGTTCCAGGCCCCGGACCGTGCGGCCAAGCCGGGTGTATTCCGTGTCGAGGTTGTGGACGGCGATCCCGTGGCGCTTGAGCTTGGCTTCCTGGGCTTCGAGCTTCCGGCCAAGGGTGGTGATGTCGCCGCCGGCCGCGCCGATCCGGGCAATCTCCGACCGCAGTTTCTGCGTGTCGCCGATGGCCTTCTGCCACATCCGGGTCGAGTTGGCGTCTTTTTTCAGCCCGCCGATCTTGCCTTTCGCATCGGCCACAGCGCGGCCGAGTGTGGATCCGACCGCACCGCCTATAATGATGCCAAGGGCAATGTTTTTCGACATGAGGTGATGCTATGACAGACCGGGCTTTTGGATTGTTGCTTACGCTGCTGCTTTACGCCGGAACGCTGGTGTGGATGGGCGAAACGCAGGGCTGGAGTTGGGCGACGGCCGGCGGAGCGGTGTTGATGTCCGCCATATTCTCCGTCGTGCTCTGGTTCGCGATGATGCTGATTTACTGGTTCGTGAAAAGCGCCCTGGACGCCTGGGGCGCCGCGCTGGATCTGGGGGCGTGGTTTCGGGGATTGCTGCGGCGGTGAGCGGGTCGCTTTAACTCAGGTTCGCCGTTGCCGTCGACTGTGCCATCGCGGCGCCGGAGAGTATCGGCAGGACCTGGCTCGCCGCGACGATCAGGGCGCCTTCATCGGCCCCCACATTCGGCTCCGTGGTTTCCCAGCGCCACGTCCAGTTTCCGGACGCCGTCAACAGAATATCCGCATGAAACAGGCCAGAACCCTCGCGAACGACCTCGGCGGCAGAGCCATAGACATAGATGTCGACCTGGCCATCCGGCGCCCGCACCAACAGGCGCAAGCTGCCCGGGTCGGCATGCAGCCCGCCCGGCGTCGAGACGACGACCGACAGGCGGGCATATTGTCCGGGGAGCCACAATTCAGCCGCCATGGGTCGCTCTCGTGGTGAGTGTCGCGGCGCGGCGCACCGAGGCGGTCAGCCCAGGCAGCCGCCGCACGCGGCCGGTGAATCGGTAGTAGGTTGCGGCCGAACCAGCGATCAAAGCCCCGCGAGCGGTGGCAATGGCGGCGGCGGTACCGCTGAAGCGGATTTCGGTGGTCAGCGCCCCGGTGGCGGTGGATTCGGCCCGTGCGGTTCCGCTTAGGCTGTTTCCCGCGGGCTCTACGGTCAAGGCCCCGGTAGCGGTGGCTTGGGCCGTTGCAGTGCCGCTGAGCCGGATGCTGGTGAACAGTGCCCCGGAGGCGGTGGCTTCGGCCCTGGCCGTGCCGCTCAGGCTGATGCCGGCTGGCTCCGTGGTCAGCGCCCCGGTGGCGGTGGCTTGGGCTGTTGCGGCGCCGCTGAGGCGGATTCCCGTGGTCAGCGCCCCGGTGGCGGTGGCTTGGGCTGTTGCGGCGCCGCTGAGGCGGATGCTGGTGGTCAGCGCCCCGGTGGCGGTTGCCGTGGCGGTCGCGGTGCCGGACAGGTCGATGGCTGCGCCGCCAAGGGTATCGAGAGACCAATTATCCCAGCCGAGATTGACGGCGCTGGCGTTGATCCGGAATCCGCCGCGCCCTGCGTCGGCGATAGCGGTGTCAGTGATCGGGCCAATCGTCAGAGCGCCATCCACGTACAGCGAGATGGCGCTGCCCTCAACGCGCAACGTGACGCGACATACTGTCGTCGTGGTTGGCACTGGATTGGCAGCGCTTGCCCCTAGCTGGGATTGAACCCCGGCGACAAATCTGAGCAGCCGCCAGCCGCCGCCGGTGTTCGTGTATTGAGCCGCGTAATAGGTGCTTGCCGACGTGCTATGCCGCGCCGTGACTGCCGCGACGCGGGACCCGCTCGCGCTGAATATGACCGTATCGGCGGAAACATCATAGTCCGCCGAGGTCGGAACCTGCGAGTGGTAATACTGCGCCGTCGACGCCGTGTTATTTCGGGCCGCATTGCCTGAGATCGTCGCGTTCGATCCGGTCCAGTTCGTATCGGCCGTTTCGACGGCGGCTCCGTTCGCCCCGGTGAATGTGGCTGTCGCCAGGGTTGTCATGGTTTAGGTCGTCAGCGCGTCTGCGTCGAAATTCGGGTCGATTTGCTGGCCCAGCCAGTTGAGCACGTCGCGCAGTTGGTGGTCGCCGGTGACCCACTCCAGACTGACGCCTGCGCTTTCAACGCCAGAAACGAAAACTTCCCACGATGGCTTAGTGAATCCGGAAACCTTTTTGCTTAGGTCCAGCACCGGAGCGGCATAAATTTGAAGGTCATTGACAACTCGCGCTTGCTCTGGGGCTTCGAGCGTAATCAAAGTCCACTGCGGGACCGGAATCCCGGTTGCTGGGTCCGAGGCGGTCACCCCAAAACCGAACGGCAGGCGGTCATACTTCTGGGCCGCAGTCCGCCAGATAGGATCATTTGGATCACTCGTGTCGAGAGCGACCTCGACGAAATACCATCTTCTTGCCATTCGGATGATCCTCAGTTGTCGATCTGGAACGTCAACGTCCCGGCTGGAAAGGTCGGGGCCGCGTCGCCGTTGTTGATAGTCTTGCTCGCGTCAAGCGCGGCGTAGATCATCAGATTTCCGGCGGTCGCTGCGTCGTACAGGCCCCAGTGTGTGGCCACACCCCAGCTTGCGGTCGGCGCGGGGAAGGTGATAGCGGCGTTGTTCGACGTCGTGCCGCCGGTCCCGCTGCTGGCGGTGGTGCTGGCGGCGGCTTGGGTCCCGGCCCAATTCGCCAGGCTCGACGTTACGGCGACGCGGGCATAACTGCCGCCGGAGACTTCGGTACCGGCGGCGCTGTCGGACGGCGCCGCGGTCAACAGTCCCACGTACCAAGTGGCCGGCGGGGTGAAGGTCTGGCCGCGCAGCAGCCAGTCGATCAGGGAGTTTTCAAGGTAATTTGCGAGGGCGGCCATAAAATATCCTGCGAGTTTGAGGTCAAAAAGCGGCGGTCACTTGTAGCGGCAATAGCCCTCGGTCTTGTCCTTCTCGTGGGCCTCCTGCTCCGTCTGCCATTGCATGTTGGCGGCCTCGTCCGGGCCGCCGCACTGGAGCGGAATGACGTGGTCGACCCACCAGCCGGGGCACGGACCGCGCCGCTCGCCATTGGCGGGGCACGGGTGCAGGCGTTGGAACTCGGCCCGCGCTGCCCGGCTGCGCTCGGCAGATTCAAGCAGCGGCGCAAAGCCCACAGCCAGAGCCATGACCAGGGCGGCCGGATAGCTGTAAAGGTTGATAGGCGGGATTTTCATTCTTCGAGCCACTCCAAGGCATCCATGACGGTCAAGCGGTCAATTTCGCTCGGCTGAAAATGCAGCTCAGACGCCAGCCGCCGACGGATCAGGTGCAGTTCCCTCGGCGTCAGCGCCGTCAGGATCGGCCAGGAGGCGAAAGTAGGCGGCTTG
>JBEBBF010000156.1:0-5245 GCA_041158545.1 Pseudomonadota bacterium
GCCCAGATTCGCGGTCTTGCGGCAGACGAAGACGGCGATGTAGTCGGGGTAGAGTTTGCCACGCAGGAAGATGTGAATCAGGTTGTCGCTGTTCACGATGATTTCCTGGAAGTAGTGGTGGTTGTCCATCGCCACGCCCCGTGCCTTCTTGAACATGTTCTCGATGGTGACGATGTTCGGGCCGGCGAACAGGTCGGCGGTGGCGGCGGCCACCATGTCGATGACTTCGCTCGGGTGGGAATCCACCGTCTTCATCGACAGCAGCATGCCGGAGGCGATGTCCACATAACCGGCCGCCACACATTCCGGAATGCCATTGACGGCGTTGGCCAGGGTTTGGTCGAGATTGTTTGCCACTTGATTGCTCCTGATAGGGGGAAAACCGCGGATTGCCAGGCTTGGGGTCGGCGAAAGGCCGCTGGGGGCCTGCACAAACCTCACTTAGTACAAGCCGGACAGGAAATGGTTCCGAGTCGGCGATGGAAAAGCACACTTGTACCGGGGTCAATTTCGCCGCCGCAGTGGTCGCACAGGGCGCCCACCGTCAGCACCTCCCGGTCAAAGCCGTCCAGGGGTTGCGGCACCCCATCCACCAGCCGGGGGAAGGGACGCTGCTTGATGATGTCGTTGAGGAAGAATTGCTCCAGCCGCATCCAGCGCTTCAGCTGCTCGTCATTGACGCCATGCCGGCGCAGCGCCGCGGCCATCAGCTTTTCCCGATGCGCAAACAGCGCCGGGGAAATCACCATCCAATGGTGGGCGTTGCGCGGGTTGTCGCCGAAATAGACCTTTTGCCCGGTCATCAGCTTTTCCATGAAGGAATACTGCTTGCCGATGACCCACTCCGGCGTCACGCCCTTGAAAAAGGGCGCCAGCTGCGGATCGGCAAAGACCTCGGCGTAAAAACTTTCCATCACCTGGCGGACCCGGCGGGCGCCGATCTCCTGCCACAGCGCCGGGTCCGGCTCGGGCAGCAGGCCCATGCTTTCCAGCGCCGCCGCCTGCTCATCCACTTCCAGCGGCTGCAACTGCAACTCCCGACCCGCCCAGGCGGACCAGTCGCCGCCCTCAGGGTCGTGCAGCGGCAGACGCAGCCCCAGGTAGTAGTTTTCCGCGGGCAGACCCTGGATCACGCCGACCGCCGGCGTCGCCCCGACACCGTGCAGCGCCAGCCTGTCGCCGGCCTGCAGCCGGGGCAGGTCGCGCAGCAATTCCAGATCGAGGCTGACACCCAGCGCGTCCCGGCGGATCGCCGCCAGTTGCGCCGGCACCGTGAAATCCGTCGCCGCCGGCAGCGCCAGCACCATGTCGCCCTCGGGCAGGCAGATGCAGGGCAGGAAATAGCCCTTGTCCTGCCATTCCACCGGCAGGCCCTTTTGCGCCGCCGGCGGAATCGGGCCGGACAGGCTACGCAGCAGGCAGGCCTGGCAGATGCCGCCACCGCAGGAAAACGGCAGGGCCACGCCCTGGCGCTGGCAGGCGGCCAGAACCGTTTCTTCCGGCTGAACCGTCACCACCTGGTCCAGCACCTCGATACGCCATGGAGACATCCACTTCCCTTCGAATCGCCGCATTTACGCGGCGGGGTCTCATGTTGCCATGGCCAGCGGCGTACAGCGGAATGTCACAGCCGCGGGCAACAGACAGAGGGCGCCCGCGGGAAAGCCTTCGATCAGCACCAGGCCCTGGCTCTCGACGCGCAGGGATTGCCCGGCACGGAGCAGGAAGTCGCCGGGCTGGCCGCTGATCGTCAGCCACAAGGCGCCGCAGCGGCAATGGAGGCTGAGGCCGCGGGCGCGTTTCAGGCGGATCACCTGTCCGGCAAGGACTTCGATGTTACCTGTACCCAGTGTCAGTTCCATGAATCGCTCCTTTCTGCGCGGCCCGCCCAGGGGTGCGGCCTTGTGCGGCGACGTGTCCGGCGTGCCAGCGAGGGGAGGCTGGACACGGGATGTAGCGCCCAGTTTAGGGAGCGCTGCTCGACCCATACAGCTGCAGAAAGCCAGAATTGACATCGATACAGTGACGGATGATCGCCACTGTGCTGGTCAAAAGGCCGCGCAACTGTACCTGCCCGCGCTGGTCGCAAACCCCGACAATCGGCCAGACCATCGTCAAGTTCCGCCGCTGGAGACCGCCATGAATCCCCCCAATCTCTACGAACAACTGGCCGACGAACTCTCCGGAATGATCGCCCGCCGCATCCTGCGCCCCGGCGAGCGCCTGCCTTCGGTGCGGCGGCTGGCGCTGGAAAAGAAGCTGTCGATTTCGACGGTGGTGCAGGCGCTGCGCCAGCTGGAAGAACGGGGGCAGGTCGAGGCCCGGCCGCAATCCGGCTTTTTCGTCCGCCTGCCGCCGCCGGGGCGCAACCCGGAACTGGAGCCGCAGACCCGGCGGGCGCTGGCTTCGCCGGTGCCGGTGGACATCAGCAGCCGGCTCTTGAACGTGCTGGCGCTGAACAACCGCAAGGAAATGGCGCCGTTTGGCGCGGCGATGCCCGCCAGCGAACTGCTGCCGCTGGCGCAGCTGCAAAGGCTGTACAGCCAGATCGGCCGCCAGGCCGGCGAATTGCTCGACAGCGCCAGCCACACCGCGCTGAATCATCCCGAACTGGTCCGGCAGCTGGTGCGGCATTCCCTGGCCTGGGGCCAGCCCCTGGCGGGCGAGGAAATCGTCGTCACCAATTCCTGCACCGAGGCGCTGTCGCTCTGCCTGCGCGCCGTGACCCGCCCCGGCGACACCGTCGCCGTCGAATCCCCGTCCTACTACCTGATGCTGCAATTGCTGCAGCAACTGGGCCTGCAGGCGCTGGAGATTCCCACCCGCCCCAGCCAAGGCCTGTCGGTGGATGCGCTGGACATCGCCAGCCGGGAGCGGCGGATCGCCGCCTGCCTGCTGGTCAGCAATTTCAGCAATCCCCTGGGCAGCCTGATGCCGGACGGGGAAAAGCAGCGGCTGGCCCGCCTGCTGGAAGAACGGCAGATTCCGCTGATTGAGGATGACATCTTCGGCAACCTCTACTTCGCCGGGGAGCGGCCATGGCCGGTGAAATCCTTCGACCGGGCCGGCAACGTGATGCTCTGCGCCTCGTTCTCGAAAACCCTGAGCCCTTCGCTCCGCCTGGGCTATGTCGCCGCCGGCCGCTTCCACGCCGAGGTGCAATTGCAGAAGACGCTGACCTCCGGCGCCACCAACCCGGTGACCCAGGCGGTTGTCGCCCGTTTCCTCGGCGCCAGCGCCTATGACCGGCATCTGCGCCAGTTGCGCCGGGCCTACGCCCGTCAGGTGTCGCAGATGGCGGAAGCGGTGTTGCGCCACTTCCCCGCCGGCACCCGGCTATCCCAGCCGCAGGGCGGCTTCGTGCTGTGGGTCGAGCTGCCGCCGGGCTGCGACAGCAACCGGCTGTTCACCGCCGCCGTCGCCGCCGACATCGCCTTCGTCCCCGGCGACCTGTTCTCCCCCAGCGGCCACTACCGCAACTGCCTGCGCCTCAACGCCGGCAACCCCTGGACCGCCGAACTCGACGCGGCGATCCGCAAATTGGGGGAGCTGGCGGCAGGCTGCGGCTGATACTCACTGCCCGCTGTACTCGGCGGCATCCCGTTTAGCCGCAATCCGGAACAGCCGCTCCAAACTATCCAGTACCGCTGTCACTTCTGCTGGAATCGATGCAGGTTCAACCAAGGGAATCAATAAGTGAAACTCCCCCTTGGTCAGCAACATTGGCCCCCCTGTGCGCTGTGAGAGCAGACGGAAAAAGGACTCTGCAAAGTCGGACAGCTTGATCCGCTCAGTCCTCGCCTCCCAAATCAGCCGTGCGGCAGTTGCAGGCACGTCTCTGTAGGCTGCGTAATCTTCCACTACTCCAGCAAATACCCGCTCCAAAATCAATTCGGAAAGGCTGGCCTCAATCTCTGCACCAAACCCTTGAAACAGGTCGTACTCCTCCAATTGCTGGCTGGCATAGCGGCGCAGTACCTCTGGGGTGATGAAATAGTTTTCTGCCTCATACCTTCGCCAGTAACAGACTTGCAAGCCACCCTCTTGGCTGCTTGGCCGGTTTCGCCCATCGCTATCCAGGATGGCGAAACCGAGCAATTCAGGCAGCAGGGCACGCAACGCAAAGAAGTGCTCTCTCGGCGTTGTCCCGAATCCCCCTTCAACCCGCTCAAGTTCTGCCACCAAATCCTGTTGCGAGTGATTGTTCTGTACATAGAAGCTATTGATTCGCTCATCCCATATCTTCATCACAGGATGCTGCATCCGTTCGGCCAGACCTCGCAGCATGTCCACATCCGTACCGCCTTCTACATAGAGGACATAACCGCGCTCCCTGGCCTTCACATAGTGATCCGCGCCGAAAAGTTTCAGCGTGTTGCGGATATCCTGCTTTTTGGCCAAGTCTTCAGCCTGCCCCTCCACCAGCAGTGTCAAATTTCGTTCCAGGGCTTCATCCAGGATCACTTCAGAATGCGTCACCAGCACCACCTGCGATTCATTGCGGTGGGCAATGTCGCGGAGCAGCACATAGACTTGCTTCTGGCGCAGGATCTCCAGATGCGCATCCGGCTCATCCACCAGTAACACGCTGCGTTTGTGAGAGTAGAGGTAAGCGAAGATCAGCAGCATCTGCTGAAACCCGCGTCCTGCCATCGCCACATCAAGAGGCTCCTTGACCCCGGCCTGACGATAGATCAATTCGATAGCCCCCCGGGCGGTCTCTTGCGGCTCACCGAGTTCAACCGCAAACAAGCGGTGCATCAGGGTTTGGACTTGCAGCCAATCTTCTGGACTTTGCCGGGCAACGATAAGACATAAATTACGCAACACCTGAGCGGTCTGCCCCTGGCCCAGCAGCACATCAATCCGACCTGACTGAAGGATAGGCTCTTCAGTTTCCAGGCCAGACATCGGGTAAAGCAACTCGACACGAATGGATGCTGCATGCTCCAGCAATGCCATATCGTTCAATGCTGACTCATCCGGCGCGCAATACACGAGCTCATCACCTTGATTGCGAAAACGCAGGGTGACTGGACAAATTTGTCCTTTGTAATCCACGCCTACGCTGATTAGCAGCGGAATATCCCGATTGCCGTTACGAACCTGGGTGTTGTGCCAAAAATAGCGTGTCCGACGAACCGGAACGGAAACAATGTTCAACCTATTCAGGGCGGTTGCAGTCCTTTCCCTCGCAGACGAACCACGTCGAACTTCTAACCAGCTCCGTAACGCCTGGGACCAA
>JBEBBF010000157.1:0-11133 GCA_041158545.1 Pseudomonadota bacterium
ACCGGCATCGCCGGCAGCCACATCAAGAGCTTCAACTCAAACGGCATGGTGGCGATCAAGGACAAGGAAGTCACCCAGACCGACGTCGAGCGCGTCATCGAAACCGCCAAGGCGATGCCCATCCCGGCCGACCAGGAAATCCTGCACATCCTGACCCAGGAGTTCGTCATCGACGGCCAGGACGGTATCCGCGAGCCCATCGGCATGAGCGGCATGCGTCTCGAAGTGAAGACGCACATCGTCACCGGCGCCGTTTCCGCCGCGCAGAACATCGTCAAATGCGTCCGCCGCTGCGGCCTGGAGGTCAATGACCTGGTGCTGCAGCCGCTGGCATCGAGCTACGCGGTGCTGTCGGAGGACGAAAAGGACCTGGGCGTCTGCCTGATCGACATCGGCGGCGGCACCACCGACATCGCGATCTGGACCCAGGGTGCGATCCGCCATACCTCGGTGATTCCCATCGCCGGCGACCAGATCACCAACGACATCGCGATGGCGCTGCGCACCCCGACCCGGGAAGCGGAGGACATCAAGTGCAAGTTCGGCTGCGCGCTGTCGCAGCTGGCCAACCCGGAAGACATCCTGGAAGTGGCCGGCGTGGATGACCGCCCCAGCCGCAAGCTGTCGCGCCGGGCGCTGTCCGACGTGATCCAGCCGCGGGTCGAGGAGTTGTACGAACTGATCCAGAACGAGCTGCGTCGCTCCGGCTACGAGGAAGTGCTGTCCTCCGGGATCGTGCTGACCGGCGGCGCCTCGGTGATGCCCGGCATGATCGAGCTGGGTGAGGAAATCTTCCATATGCCCGTCCGCCTGGGCCTGCCGAAATACACCGGCAGCCTGGCCGACGTGGTGCAGACCCCCCGTTTTTCCACCGCCTACGGCCTGCTGCTCGAAGCCCAGGCCCAGCGGAAACGGGGCCAGAAAATCGTGGAAAACCGGAACGTGAAAGACGTGTTTTCCCGGATGAAATCCTGGTTCGAAAAGAACTTTTGACCAGTAAATCGATGTTAAATTCTGTTTGCGTTACAAGAAGAGGCGACCATGTTTGAAATCATTGAAAAAATCGATCACGACACCGTGATCAAGGTAATCGGTGTCGGTGGTGCCGGCGGCAATGCCGTCGATCACATGATCCGGGAGGGTGTTGTCGGCGTGCACTTCCTCGCCGCAAATACGGATTCCCAGGCGCTGGGCCGCAGTCAGGCTGAATTCAAGCTGCCGCTGGGCAAGCTGGGTGCCGGCGGCAAGCCGGAAAAGGGTCGGGAAGCGGCGGACGAGAACCGCGACAGCATCAAGGCCATGCTGTCCGGCGCCAACATGGCTTTCATCACCGCCGGCATGGGCGGCGGCACCGGGACCGGCGCTGCACCCATCGTCGCTGAAATCGCCCGCGAAATGGGCATCCTGACCGTCGGCGTGGTCACCAAGCCCTTCGCCTTCGAAGGCGGCAAGCGGATGAAGTCCGCCGAAGCCGGCATCAGCGAATTCGCCAAGCATGTCGATTCCCTGATCGTGATCCTCAACGACAAGCTGATGGACGTGATGGGCGACGACGCCGGCGTCGACGAGTGCTTCCGCGCCGCCGACGATGTGCTGAAGAACGCAGTCGGCGGCATCGCTGAAATCATTACCAACCATGGCCTGGTGAACGTCGACTTCGAAGACGTCCGCACCGTCATGGGTGAAACCGGCCGCGCCATGATGGGCTCCTCCGTGGCTTCCGGCGTGGATCGCGCCCGGATCGCCGCCGAGCAGGCCATCGCCTCGCCGCTGCTGGAAGGGGTGAACCTCTCCGGCGCCCGCGGCGTGCTGGTGAACATCACCGCTGCCAAGTCCGCGCTGAAGATGAAGGAAGTGAATGAGGTGATGAACACCGTCAAGTCCTTCGCCGCCGAAGACGCCCACATCATTTTCGGCGCCGTCTACGACGAAGCCATGGCCGACCAGCTGCGGGTTACCGTGGTCGCCACCGGCCTCGGCCAGGTGCAGGCCCGCCGCCAGAGCTTCGAAGTGATCAACACCCCGGTGGCCGCCACCGGTACCTTCGATGCCGCCCCGTCGCCCAGCGACTACGCGACGATGTCCGAAGTCCCGGCCGTGGTCCGCAAGCGCAACTCGATGCAGGTGGAAGCCCTGGCCAACAGCGGCGTGGACCGTTACGACATCCCGGCCTTCCTGCGCAAACAAGCCGACTGAGCCCTCAGTCGGACAGCATTACCTTCGCCTCTCCGGGGGAATACCGCATGCGTGATAGAATGCGGTGTTCTCCCTTTTTGTCTTGGTTGCAGCCATGCTCAGGCAACGTACCCTCAAAACCCTGATTCGCGCTTCCGGTGTCGGTCTCCACGGCGGCGTGAAGGTCAACCTGACATTGCGCCCTGCAGCTCCGGACACCGGCATCGTCTTCCATCGCGTGGACCTGCCCGAAGTCATCGACATCCCCGCTTCGGCACTGGCTGTCGCCGACACCCGGATGTGCTCCTGCCTCGAACGCCAGGGCGCCCGGATTGGCACCGTCGAGCATCTGATGTCGGCACTCGCCGGCCTCGGCATCGACAACGCCCACATCGACCTGGACGCCCCGGAAGTCCCCATCCTCGACGGCTCCGCTGCGCCTTTCATTTTCCTGATCCAGTCCGCCGGCATCGAGGAACAAAACGCCGCGAAACGCTTCATCCGCGTCACCCGCCCGATTGAAGTGCGTGAATCCGACCGGGGCGGCGACAAATGGGCCCGTTTCGAGCCCCATGACGGTTACAAGCTGGATTTCTCGATCTCCTTCCACCATCCGGCCATCGACAAGTCGGCGCAACGGGTGGAAATGGATTTCGACCGCCACTCCTACGTCCGCGAAGTCTCCCGCGCCCGCACCTTCGGTTTCATGCAGGAAGTGGAATACCTGCGCGAAAACGGTCTGGCCCTGGGTGGCGGCCTGGAAAACGCCATCGTGCTGGACGAATACCGGGTGCTGAACCCCGACGGCCTGCGCTACGGCGACGAATTCGTCCGCCACAAGGTGCTGGATGCCATCGGCGACCTCTACCTGCTCGGCCACCCCTTGCTGGCGGCGTTCTCCGCCCACAAGTCCGGCCATGCGCTGAACAACCAACTCGCCCGGGCGCTGCTGCAACAGCAGGACAGCTGGGAATTCGTGACCTTCCCCGATGCCGAGCGGGCGCCCGCCGGCATCGCCCGCTGGCTCAGTCTCGCCGCCTGACGGCATGTGGTTCCTGCGCCTGGTCCTGGTTGCCTGCGTTTTCGCCGTACTTGCCGGGGTCGCGCTGGCGTTCTTCACCGGGGATCGCCGTTACCTGCTGCTGGCCTGGCGCCTCTTCCGCTATACCCTGATGTTCACGCTGGGCGTTTTTGCGCTGATGGTGCTTGAGCGCGTCGCCATCCTGCCCCTCTAGAACCGGAGTCCGACCATGATCCGCCCGCCCTTTCGCTCCTGGCTCAGCCTGATGGCCTTACTCTGGGGAGGGACATCCCTGGCCAACGAGACGGGCGATCTGGCCACATTGTCGATCGAGGAACTGCTGCGCACCGAAGTCAGCTCGGTCCTCAAGGTCGACGGTGCGCTGGCCGAAGCCCCGGCGGCGATCAGCGTACTGAGCCGCGAAGACATCGTCCGCGCCGGCGTTCAGACGCTGCCGGACGCGCTGCGGCTGGTGCCGGGCATGAACGTCGCGCAGATCGACGGCAACAAGTGGGCGATTTCCGCCCGCGGCTTCAATGGTTTCTTCTCGACCAAGCTGCTGGTGCTGGTGGATGGACGCAGCATCTACAACTCGGTGTATTCCGGCGTGTTCTGGGACGCCGCCGACATCCCGCTCGACAACATCGCCCGGATCGAAGTCGTCCGCGGCCCGGGCGCCACGCTGTGGGGGGTCAATGCCGTCAATGGCGTGATCAACATCGTCACCCGCAACGCCCGCCAGACCCAGGGCGGCAGCGCCAGCGTGTCCTACGGCAACATGGACCGGGGCACCGCCAACCTCCGCTGGGGCGACACCAACGACAACGGCGTCGCCTGGCGCGTCTATTCCCGCAGCCGCAGCCGCGATGACCAGCCCCTGGTCGGCAGCAGCACCGGCGCCGGCGACACCACCGAAAACCGCCTGGTTGGCTTCCGCGCCGACAGCCCGGTCACCGACCGGGACAACTGGATGCTGACCGGCGAAGCCTACGAAGGCCGCAGCGGCGGCGCCCCGGCTCCGCAGGCCACGACCACCCGGCAGCACGGCGAACACCTGCTCGGCCGGGCGCTGATCCACCTCGAAGGCGACGCCCGGCTGCAGATCCAGAGCTATATCGACCACAGCTGGCGCAAGGAAGTCGAAAGCGGCTCCGTCCTCGACGAAACCAAGCTCGACCTCGACCTGCAACACATCTGGGGGCTGTCGCCGCAACACCGGCTGATCAGCGGCGGCGGCATCCGCCAGACCCGGCTGAGCACCACCGGCTCGACCAATCCGGCCAACCGCCTGTCCTTCATCCCCGCCGCCAGCCGCCAGAACATCACCAACCTGTTCATCCAGGACGAATGGAGCCTGATCCCCGATCAATTCAAGCTGGTGATCGGCAGCAAGTACGAATACAGCAACACCGGCGGCGGCGCCTGGCAGCCCAGCCTGCGCGGCATCTGGACCCCGAATCCCCTGCACACCTTCTGGGCCGCCGCCTCCCGCGCCGTCCGCTCGCCCAACCTGATGGAAACCAGCATCCGCTTCACCGGCATCCTGGACAGCAGCAACATTCCCAAGACCATCCGCGGCAACCCCTCCTTCTCCTCCGAGCGGATGAACAGCCTGGAAGCCGGCTGGCGCGCCCAGCTGAGCCCGACGCTGATCGCCGACCTGGCGCTGTATCACAACCAGTACCCGCGGCTGCAAACCGGCGAAGCCGACGCCGGCGGCGTCCTCACCTACCTCAACAACGCCGCCGGCTACGTCCGCGGCCTGGAACTGGCGCTGGACTGGCAAGCCGCCCAGCAATGGCAACTGCGCGGCGGCATCACGCTGCGCAACGAAGCCCTGCACTACACCGAGCCGCCCTCACCGGTCGGCGCGCTGATCGCCTTTGCCAACTCGGCGCCACAACGTCAGGGCTTCCTGCGCTCCCGCTGGGATTTCGGGCACCGGGAAACCCTGGACCTGACCTGGCGTACCGCCGCCGCGATCCCCGCCAAGGGCGTCCCCGGCTACGGCAGCTTCGACCTGCGCTGGGCGCGGCCGCTGAGCCAGCGCAGCGAACTGGCGCTGACCGCCCGCAACCTCGGCGGCCCGAACCGCCGGGAATTCGGCGACCAGCCCTTCTTCATCGAGACCCAGATTCGCCGGGAAGTCTTCGCGACGCTGCGTTTCGATTTCTGAAGCCCATGCCCCGCTCTCTTTTTTTACCCCAAGGAATGACAAGGTCCTTCTTTATGACATTTTTGCCATTTGGAAAGAATTTTGGCATTTTCTGAATCCCCGCTTCGTCATGCGCTGAACGGGCTGCTGGCATTGATGCTGGTGGTCTGGAGTGGCGTCAGCCCGGCGCAGAACGGCACGGTCAGCGCTGCACAGATGAAGGCGGCGCTGGTGGCCAACATGGCCCAGTACGTCGAATGGCCCGCCCCCCGCCCGTCCCGGATCAACCTGTGCCTGGCCGGACGCAGCGTCACCACCAGCGCCCTGCGCGAACTGCAGGGCCGGACGGTCTTCGGCGTCACCTTCGACGTCCAGAACCTCAGCCGCCCCTTCCTCGCCCGCAGCAACTGCCAGATCCTGTTCATCGACCCGACCGAAGCCCCCAACCTGACCAGCTGGCTCAGCGAAACCGCCGGCCAGGCCACGCTGACCATCAGCGACAACGAAGACTTCGCCAACCTGGGCGGCATGATCGAACTCTCCGCCCAGGACACCCGGATCGGCTTCGAAATCAACCTCCCCGCCGCGCAACGCAACGGCCTCAAGCTCTCCGCCCACCTGCTGCGCCTGGCGCGCCAGGTCCACGGCCTGCGCTGACCCCCGGCAAACCAAGCAGCCTCCGCCTCATCCCGACAAGCCCGTCCTGAAGCGGATTAAATCGATCGTCCTCGGGCCAGCCATGAGTCGTCGGAACCAGGCGGCAGGACAACCCGGAAAATCTGCGTCCTCAGCGGTTGATCCGGATCGTCGGGGTTAAGCCCACGGGTTTAACCGCACGCTCCCGGCTTCATTCCGCCACATCCGCCAGCGCCGCCGCGAAATCCGCCTGCGCCGCGCCCCCCCGGACCAGCCAGATGGCAAAACGGCTCTCCTGATCCATCTGCATCGCCCCATTGTCGCTGGACAAACCAAAGGCAAACGCCTGCTCATCGGCCGACGCTGCCGGGCGCTCCAGGGTCCACAGCCACAGGGATTGCGCCTCATCCCGCCCTGGCAACAGGGCCGGCGCACCGGATTCCGCAAGGCAACCAGGCAAACTCAAGGCCTGCAATTCCGCCCGGGTCGGCAGGCGCCAATCCTGCCGACCGGCAAAGCGGTCCGCCGCCGCAGCCAGCACCGCATTCCCCCAGTCCATCTCCCGCGGCCGCCCCTGACACACCCCGTCCCGTCGCTGCTGCCCCAAGAGGCAGGCCTGCCAGACCAAACCACTGGCCGGATCGCTGACGCTGCCATCGGCCAGGCTGCGTAGCGCCAGCTTCGCCGGGCAATCCGCAGCTCGCGTTGCGTCGACGCCGGCATCAGCCGGCGCGCTGGCCGTCGCGCTGGCCGCAACCGCTGCCACAACCTGAGCGGGGGCCGACGCAAGGGCAGCCGGCGTCGCCGCCGGTGCGGCAGTCAGCAAGACCGGCGCCCTGGCCTGCCAGTGCAGCTTGCCACCTTCCTGCTGCGCATCATCCCGATATTCCCCTTCCCAGTAGCTGCCATCGGGATACTGGTAGCGGCCCGGCCCGTGCTTCAGACCGGCCTGCCAGCCGCCCTGATAACGATCCCCCCTGGCCCAGACATACACCCCTTGCCCCTGGGGCGCGCCATCCCGCATTTCCCCCTGGTAGTAATCGCCGTTCGCCTCCATCCAGCCCACGCCGTTCAGCCTGCCATCGACCACCGGCCCGTGATATCGCTTGCCATCCTGCCACTCCACCCAGCCCTGACCGCTGACCTGGCCAGTCACCGGGTCGGTCCGGAAATCACCGACGTAAGTGGTCGTACCGCTGCGCAGCCGGGGCGCATTGGCCGCAGCAACCGGGGGACGCGGGGGCAGAGGAACCGGATCGGCCACGGCCTCGCGCCCGCTGACACTGCGCGGCACCGGAACAGCCGCAGCAGCCGGCACAACAGCGACCGCAGCGGGCGTGGCTGCCGCGGATGGCGCCGGAGCAGCCACCGCTGCCGCCGCGGGAGGCGGCAAGGGAATGGGCCGGACCGGAGACCGGGCAGCGGGGGTCGCACCCTTTGCCCGCTCCGGCTGCAGACGGCCCGCCCCAGCCTCGCTGCCGCGGCAGATTTCCCGGTAGCGGTCCATATCCGCCGATAACCACAGCACACACTGGGGAGTGCATCGCCCTTCCAGCAATTTCTCCCGGAACTGGAAACCTTCCTCGGCCTCACCCAGGTAGTGCAACTCGCCCCGGCAGCCGGTCGCCTGGAATTCGAAACTGCCGCAGCGCGCCCCCGGCTCGTAACAACTGATCACCAGCCGCGCCTGCCAGCCCTCGCGTTCGACAAAACTTTCGCTTTGTAGCGGCCCGGCAGCGGCTGTCGCCGCCAGCAGCAAGCCGACACCGAACGCCAGGCCGGCAGCGACAACCGCGGACGTCCCGCTTTTCGGCCCTGCTTCCAGCCCAGCCCCTTTGTTTATTACGCGTGATGTTTGCGCCTTGCCCATGATCCTGTCTCCCTGGATGCCGATCCGGCCGCAGTCCGGCGGCATGCCCGGACGGCGGTCAACTTCGGCCGGAAGTATGGGCGGCCCCCGAGCCCGGAGCAAGCCAGCGCGTCCTGGCCGTGAGCGGCGCCAGCCAAACCGGAGGCGTGCCCGCCCTACGCCGTTTGCCCCCTGAGCGTCAGGACCAAACATGATTCACGCCGACCGCGCCGCGCCCTCCCCGCCGCCCCGCTTTTCCGCTAAAGTGCGCCGCTGCCCGCCCGCCGAAACTGCCTTTCCACTGCCATGTCCACCTACGCCATTGGTGATATTCAGGGGTGTTACGACGCCCTGCGCCGCCTGCTTGACCTGTTCGACTTCGACCCCGGTCGGGATCGTCTGTGGCTGGTCGGCGACCTGGTCAATCGCGGGCCGCGCTCGCTGGAAACCCTGCGTTTCGTCCGCGAGCTGGGCAGCGCGGCGGTCACGGTGCTCGGCAACCATGACCTGTATCTGCTGATGGCCGCGGCGGGGACAGCCAGAAAGCGGGGCAAGGACGACACCATCCAGCCCATCCTCGACGCCCCGGACCGGGAAGAATTGCTCGACTGGCTGCGCCGGCAAAAGCTCTGCCACGGCGAAAACGGCCACTGCATGGTCCATGCCGGGCTGCTGCCGGGCTGGAGCGTGCCGCAGGCGCTGGGACTGGCGCGGGAAGTGGAAACGGCGCTGCAGGGCGAGGCCTATCCTGAATTGCTGCAGAACATGTGGGGCAGCGAACCGGCCGGCTGGCGCGACGACTTGCGAGGCTGGCCGCGGCTGCGGGTGATCATCAACGCGATGACCCGGCTGCGCTTCTGCACCCCCGACGGCCAGATGGAATTCCACACCAAGGGCGAAAGCAGCAACGCACCCGCCGGCCACCTGCCCTGGTTCGAGGCGCCAGGACGGCAAAGCGCCGATCAGGTGCTGGTCACCGGCCACTGGTCGGCGCTGGGCCTGAAGCTGCTGCCCAAGCTGCTCGCCCTCGACACCGGCTGCCTGTGGGGCGGCCCGCTGACCGCGGTGCGGCTGGAAGACCGCCACTTGTTCCAGGTCCGCGGCAGCGCCGCCGAGATTCGCCCGCTCTGCCTGGACTGAGCGGCGACACTCAAGCCTTCGCACCGGCCGCGCCAAATTCTGCGCCGGCAGCGACGGCGACCGAACCAAGCCGCCGGGCCGGCGTCAGAGGCTGCAATCCCCGGAGAACCGCATGCCCGCCGCCCTCAGCTTCCCCTTCGACAACACCTACGCCCGCGCACTGCCGGGTTGCTACGTCCCCTGCCAGCCGGAAAATGCCCCGGCGCCCGAGCTGGCTTTCTTCAACCCCGAGCTGGCTGCCGAACTCGGCCTGGCGCCGGACGCCGCCGCGCCGGAGACGCTCGCCGCCTGCTTTTCCGGCAACGCCCTGCCGGCCGGCGCCGAACCCATCGCCCAGGCCTACGCCGGGCATCAATTCGGCTACTTCTCGCCGCAACTGGGCGACGGCCGCGCCCTGCTGCTCGGGGAAGTCATCGACCGCGACGGCCGTCGGCGCGACATCGCGCTGAAAGGCTCCGGCCGCACGCCCTTTTCCCGGCGTGGTGACGGCAAGGCGGTACTGGGGCCGATGCTGCGCGAAGTCCTGATCGGCGAGGCCCTGCACGCGCTGGGCATTCCCGCGACCCGGGCGCTGGCGGTGGTCCGCAGCGGCCAGCCCATCCTGCGACAGCGGCCGCAGCCCGGCGCGGTGCTGACCCGGATCGCCAGCAGCCATCTGCGCGTCGGCACCTTCGAATACTTTGCCGCCCGCGGCGCCCGCGACAAGGTCCGCCTGCTCGCCGATTACACCCTCGCCCGCCATGCGCCTCGGTTCCAGGGGCAGCCGGACGCCTGCGCCGGCTTGCTGCAGCAGGTCGTCGCCGAGCAGGCCGGGCTGGTCGCGCAATGGATGGGCGTCGGCTTCATCCACGGCGTGATGAACACCGACAACATGAGCCTGGCCGGGGAAAGCATCGATTTCGGCCCCTGCGCCTTCATGGAAAGCTATGCGCCAGACACGGTGTTCAGCTCCATCGACCAGGACGGCCGCTACGCCTACGCCAACCAGCCGGGCATCGCCCAATGGAATCTGGCCCGTTTTGCCGAAACCCTGCTGCCCTTGCTGGCCGAGGACCAGGACGCAGCGCTGCAGCGGGCCAATGCCGCCATCACCGCCTTCGACGACGAATACGCCGCCCGCTGGCTCGCCGTGCTGCGCGGCAAGCTGGGCCTGGCGCGCCAGGATGCGGGCGATGCAGCCGGCGACCGGGCGTTGGCGGAAGACTGGCTGGCGCTGTTGCACCGCCATCAGATCGACTTCACGCTGGGCTGGCACGCCCTGGCGGACAGCCTGGAACAGCCGGCAGCGCTGCTGACGCGGGGCATCGCCGACCCGGCGGCGCTGGGCGCCTGGCTGCAACGCTGGTGGCAACGCTGTGCGGCCGAAGATGCCGGCGCCGGCGCCGCCCACGCCCACGCCCGCCAGGCGCGGCAGCAGCGTCTGCGCCAGCACAACCCGTGGATCATCCCGCGCAATCATCAGGTCGAGGCCGCGCTGGATGCCGCGGAGGCCGGCGACCTCGCCCCGTTCCACCGCCTGCTCGCGGCAGTCCGCCAGCCCACCGGCAACACGGCCGAGCTCGCCGCCTACGCCGAACCGGCCCCGGCCGGGTTTACCGCGAGTTTCCGGACTTTCTGCGGCACCTGAGCGCGACCCGGCCGGCCGCCCGCTGCCGCGGGAAATATCCGTAAATCAACAGCCTGAATCCGGTTTGCAAGCCTGGGAAACTCCTTTAATATCGCCTCCCGCTGTATCACCCTTTACTAATAGAACTGGAGCGCGAGATGAAAGCAATTTACGTTGCGATGATGGCAGTAGCCGGTGTGGCCCTGGCGGGTCAAGCCCAGGCTGACGAAGCCCTGGCCAAGGCCAAGAACTGCATGAGCTGCCACGCCGTGGACAAGATGGTCGTCGGTCCCGCTTACAAGGACGTGGCCAAGCGTTACGCCGGCAAGAAGGACGCTGAAGCGACCCTGGCCGACCACATCATCAAGGGTACCGGCCCCGCTGGCGCCGGCTGGCAGAAGGAAGGCAAGGCCGCGCTGGCCATCATGCCGCCGAACCCCACCGTCAACGCCGACGAAGCCAAGAAGCTGGCCAAGTGGGTGCTGGCCGCCAAGTAAGTCGACCACACTGTCGCCTGCAAGCCGGCCTCTGGCCGGCTTTGTCGTTTACGG
>JBEBBF010000158.1:0-4257 GCA_041158545.1 Pseudomonadota bacterium
CTGACGGTGAACCAGAAGGTGCTGCCCACACCCGGCCGGCTTTCAACGCCCACTTCGCCATCCATCAGTTCCGCCAGCTTGCGGGTGATCGCCAGCCCGAGGCCGGTGCCGCCGAACTGACGGGTGATCGAGTTATCTGCCTGTTCGAACGGGGCGAACAGCTTGGGCAGGATATCCGGGGCGATCCCGATGCCGGTGTCGCTGACCGAAAAGCGCAGACGCAGCCGGCCATCCCGGCCCTCCAGTATTTCCAGCCGGAGCCGGACCGTGCCCCGGCTGGTGAATTTGACGGCATTGCTGGCGTAGTTCAGCCAGGCCTGCTGGATGCGCGCCGCGTCGCCGAGCAGGCGGCAGGGCTGTTCCGGGCAGTCCAGTTTGAATTCCAGCCCCTTGGCGGCCAGCGGGGCCTGGATCATCGCGACGACATTGCGGGCGATGCGCAGGCAATCCACCTCGTTGTGTTCCAGCGTGAATTTGCCGGCTTCGATCTTCGACAGGTCGAGGATGGCGTTGAGGATTTCCAGCAGGTGCTTGCTGGCGGCGTCGATCTTGTCCAGCCGCTCGGCCTGCTCGGCGCTGACTCCGGCGCGGCGGATCAGATGTGCCATGCCGGTGATCGCGTTCAGCGGCGTCCGGATCTCGTGGCTCATGTTGGCGACAAAGGCGCTCTTGGCGACATTGGCGGCTTCGGCGGCGTCCTTGGCCTGGATCAGCGCCTGTTCTGCTTCCTTGCGCCGGGTGATGTCGGTGATGAAGTTGATGAAGCGGGGTGGGGCGCTGTCGCTGCCGGGGTGGAAATACATCGCCAGTTCCACCGGCAGCAGCGTGCCGTCCTTGCGGCGATGCAGGGATTCGAGCTGCAGGAAACCTTTGAGGCGGATTGCTTCGCGGATCGCCGGGAGCGCGTCGCTGGGGAACTGGGTGTCGATCTCGCCCAGTTCGAGGCCCAGCATCTTGTCGTGGCTGTAGCCCAGCATGCCGGCGGCGAACTTGTTGGCGTAACGCAGGCGGCCGCAGGGGTATTCCACCCAATGGATGCCAATGCCGACGCTGTCCATCGCGAACTGGGTATCCAGCAAGTTCTGGTTGGCCTTTTGCAGCTGGGCGGTGCGCTCGTCGACCAGCCGCGCCAGGTGCGCCCGGTGTTCGGCCAGTTCGGCTTCCGCCGCCTTGATGCTGCTGATGTCCAGACAATGCCCGACATAGCCGAGGAATTCGCCCCGCTCGTCGTAGCGCGGTGTGCCTTCGTCGATGATCCAGCGGTATTCCCCGTCATGCCGGCGCAGCCGGTAGGTCATGCTGAATTTTTCCCGGCGATTGAAGGCGCTGGTGTAATGCTCGATACAGCGGCTGAGGTCGTCCGGATGCACGCCTTCCGTCCAGCCGTTGCCCATTTCCTGTTCCAGCGCCCGCCCGGTAAAACGCAGCCAGGGCTGGTTGAAATAAGTACAGAGCCGGTCGGTGCCGGCCATCCAGATCAGCGCCTGTCCGTTGTCCGCCAGCGCGTGGTAATGCTCGGCGCTTTGTCGGAGCGAGGCTTCCTTGTCGGCAATCTGTTGGTGGTAGCGGCGGAACAGCTGCCGTGACCAGCGGGAGAACAGCAGCGAAGCCAGGCAGCCCAGCGCCAGCGCAATCGCCGAAGCGTAGAGCAAATGGAAGAAATGATGGCGGGTGCTGCTCTGGTTCTGGCTGGTTTCCAGGGAAATCAGCGATTGCAGTTCGTCGTCGTACATCGTCGCCAGCAGCGTCCAGCCCCAGGGGCCGAATTGCTGCACCAGCCCGGTCTTGGGCTTGATCACCCCGGCCTGGACGTCCAGCCATTCGTAATGGACAAAACTGCGCCCCTCCCGGTCCGGGGTTTGCCCGGCGGCGAGGATCTTTTCCAGGGTTTCCCGTTCCCGCGGTGAAATCTTTTCGAGCGACAGCCCTTCCAGCTCCGGATTGCTCGGCGTCAGCAGCGCCTTGCCGTTACGGTCGAACACTGCGAAATAGCCGCGGTCGCCAAAGCGGACGGTGCGCAGCCGGGCCAGCACTTCCTTCTGCTGCACGTTTTCCCAGTAATGGACGTAATCCCCGGTGCCGACCAGCCAGCCAAAGGGGGCAAAAGCGCGGACATAGGACAACTTGTCCGCCATCTGTGTCGGGTTGTCGGGGGGATACCAGCGGTAGCGGGAAAAGCCCTGGCCGCGGGGCTTGCCCGCCGCTTCGATCAGGCCGCGCATGATGTAGTGGCCCTGATCGTCCTGATTGTCGAGCTTGGTGGTGCCCTCCAGCTTGGGCGCGGTCGGCAGCAGGATGAATTGCCCGGCGAGGTCGTCGATGAAGAAATAGCCGCGTCCGTCAAAAAAGCGCAGCGGCCGCAGGGTTTCCACGAGCAGCTTGCGCATTTCCGCCGGGGACAGGCGGCCGGATTCCCGCTGGTAGAGGGTTTCCATGGTCTGGTGCGCCAGGTCCACCTGCTCGACCAGGCGTTGCGACAACAGGGATTCGGTGCGGGAACGACTGAAGGCGATATAGCTGAGGGCGCCGTCCATTTCCGACTGCAGCTGCTTGTGCAGCTGGTTGCGCGCCGCGGCTTCAATCCGGGAAAGCGAAGCTTGGTAGTTGCTGAGGTATTGCCAGGAGTAGTAGCCACCGAGCGCCAGCGTCAGCAGCAATGCCAGCAGCAAGGTGCCGAACAGGTGGATGCGCGGGACGGAATTTTCGTCGGCATTGAAGCGCAAGGCGTTCACCCTGATGGAATCAATATAAGCGATTCATTCTGTGCTTCAGTGCGGGAAGAGTCAAAGAAAACGGCTTCTTTACTCAATTTTTCGGGTTTTTCGGCAAGGAAAAAGCGAAAAATCAGGGTAAACCCGACAAGAAAAGTCAAAAAAACGCCGCCCGGTGTTTTGGGCGGCGTGAGGCCGGAAAGGTGATGAATCAGCTTGGCGTGAGCTGGAAACCGCGGAAAAAACCAGTCGGTTTCGCCGTACTGGTCACTGTGCTGTTGCCAGTTGAGGCAGCCGGTCGCGGCGATCCACCAGCTTCAGCACCACCAGCAACAGCGTACCGACCAGCATCACCCCGGCGGCGAGGTACAGCCCGGCGTTGTAGCTGCCCAGCCGGGTTGCCAGCCAGCCGGTCAGCGCCGGGCCGAGGATTTGCGCTGCGCCGTAGGAGAGGGTCATCTTGCCCATCATCTTCGCCGGGCGGGTCGGGTAATACTTGCCGGCCATCGTCAGCACCAGGCTGACCATGCCGATGAAGGTGCCGCCGAACAGCAGCGCGCCGAACACCGCCGCCAGCAGGCCGCCGATCATCACCGGCAACAGGATGCCGACGATCTGCAGCAGCGCCGCCAGGATCAGCGCATTCAGCTCACCGGTGCGGCGGGCGATGAAGTCCCAGTTGATGCAGGCCGGCGCCGCGCCGATGCCGATGGCCAGGAAAACCAGGTTGCCGTGCCCGGCCAGCCCCGGCAGACGCTCGACAATCGCGACGATGAAGGTGGCGCTGACCACATAGCCGACGCCGGCGCAGAAATAGGAGGCCATGAACAGGCGCATGAACAGCGGGCTGGGCGGGTTGTCCTGCATGATCTGGCCGCTCTTGGTCACCGCGCTGGTGTCGGGGGCCGGCAACCAGGCCAGCGCCGGAATCAGCAGCACGCAGGCGATCAGGCTGAAGGCAAACCACTGCTGCTGCCAGTCCAGCGCCGGGCTCATCAGACAGACCGCGGCGGCGCAGCCGGCGATGCCCAGGCCGATCCCGGAAAAGTGGATGCCCAGCTCGCTGCGGTGGCCGTGGCGGATCAGCCAGTTGAGGATCAGCCCGGTGCCGAGCAGCATGCCGGCGGCGCTGGACAGCCCGGCGACGAAGCGGGAAATCGCCCAGACCGTCACGTCCTGACTCAGCCCCATCATCACCGTGCTGAGGATGGCGACGACCATCCCGATCCGGTACAGCCGGTCCTTCAGCACCAGATCGCTGATCAGGGAGGCAATCAGCGCCCCGCTGAGATAACCCCCGTAATTGATGGCGGCCAGCCAGCCGGCATCCGCCATCCCCAGCCCGGCCTGTTGCTGCATCAGCGGCAGCAGCGGGGTGTAGGCAAACCGGGCCACGCCCAGCACCAGAATCAGGCTGCAAATACCAGCGCCCATCACCTGCAGACGTTCGCGTTGAGTCGACATACGGGTTCTCCTTATCGTGATGGGAGAACGATAAGGGATTTTTAATATCTCAACAAATGAATTGTTGAGAATGAATCGTTCA
>JBEBBF010000159.1:0-4112 GCA_041158545.1 Pseudomonadota bacterium
TGACCCGGCACACCCGGAAGTGGCGTTGTTGACGCCGCCCTGGAGCAAGCGGGGCGAAGCAGACCGGTGGCTGACCAGCGAAGCCTTTGGGCTGGCTAGCGGTCGATCCCTGGAAGCAGAGCAGTTGACGAACGAAGCCTCGCGTCTCCTGGCCGATACGCCCGTCGATCCGGATCGTGCCCAGGCGCTGAACATCCAGCTGGGGCGCCACCTGGGTGACCATGACCCTTTCTGGCTGCGCTGGCGCTTTCTGGGTGAACAGCAAGGCTGGCTGAAATGATTCCCGTCGCCCCTCAGCCCGCACCGGCGGATTTTGATCAAAAGGTCGGGCGCCCCGGTCTGTCCTGGCTGGCTGAACAGGGCATCACCCGGGGGCCAGTCGCGTCAGGCCTGAAGTGGAAAACCCTGTGGAAGACATGCTTGCCCCAATTGCAAAGCGCCTATGCCCAGATTTGCGCCTACAGCGCGATCCTGATTGACCCCGTAACAGGCTCGGCCAGCGTCGAGCACTTCCTCCCGAAAAAGCACTACCCGCAACAGGCCTACACCTGGAGCAACTACAGGCTGGTTTGCGGCCGGATGAATGGCCGAAAAGGCGAGCACCAAGATGTCCTCGATCCGTTCGGCCTGAAACCGGCGAGTTTCCTGATCGACTTTTCCAGCGGATCGCTGCATCCGAACCCGAAGCTTGCGGAAACGGAGCAGCGCGCCGTGCTCACGACCATAGCCCGCCTCCAGTTGAATGACGGTGACTGCCGTGCCTTGCGTTGCGCAAGCTTTGACGCATGGCGCAAGGGCGAAATCAGCTTCACCTTCCTGCGCAAACACAGCCCTTTCGTCGCCAGCGAAATCCAGCGCCAAGGGCTGCTCACATCGCCCTGAAGCGACCGGCGTAGGCGCGGCTGACCGGGAGGGTGTCGGGGTGGTGTTGCAGGAAGAGTTGCAGCCGGCCCATCAGGTCGCGGCGAATTTCGCGGATGGCGCCGGTGCGGACGATCAGGCTGCGCTGGATGCGCCAGAACTGTTCCGGGTCGAGCTGGGTTTCCAGCTTGCTGAGTGGCAGGCGCATCAGGCCGCCCTCGCTGCCGGCGTGGACCTGGGTGTATTTGTCGCAGGCTTCGAAGTAATCGACCTGCTGCACGTCGAGCAAACGCACACTGTCGCCGAGGCCCAGGGTCAGCCAGCGCAGCGGCCGTGGCGTTTCGCCGCCAGCGGGTAGCAGTTGCTGCAGCACGCTGCGCAGTTGCGCGAGCTCGCCGGCCGGCGTGGGTGACGACGCCCCCAGCCGGGCCAGCGTCCGCTGCAGCCGCTCGGCGCTGACCGGCTTGACCAGATAATCCAGCGCCGCCTGCTCGAAAGCCTGCACCGCAAATTCCTCGTAGGCGGTGACGAAGACCGCCCGGCAGCCAGCGGGGAGCGCCGCCGCCAGGTCGAGGCCGCTGCCGCCGGGCATCCGGATGTCGAGAAAGGCCACATCCGGGCGCAACGCCGCCAGCGCCGTCCGCGTCGCCGGCACATCCGCGGTTTCCGCGACGATCTCCAGGCCGGGTTCGAGCTGCAGCAACAGCCGGCGCAACCACTGTCGCAGCGCAGCTTCGTCGTCGGCGATCAGGACGCGCATGACGCCCCTCCACGGCCGGAATCGGACGCGGATTGCTGCCCCGATTGCTGCCCCGATTGCCGCCCCGACTCCAGCGCTGTTTCGCTGGCCGCCGCTTGCGCGTTTTCCAGCGGCTTCGGCATCGCGTCCCCAGCGGAATCGCCTCCACTTTGCCCGACGGCCAGGCCGTCGTCCCACGGGAGATGCAGCACCGCGGCAACGCCGCCCCGGCTGCGGCTGCTGACGCTGAGGGCCGCGGCGCTACCGTAATTGGCGGCGAGACGGCGGCGGATGTTGTCCAGCCCCAGCCCCTGGCCGAGGCGGGCCGGCCCCGCGGCCAGACCACGGCCGTCGTCGCAGACTTCGATGCAGAGGCCATCGCCCATCCGCCGGGCGGTGAGCCACAGGCTGCCGCCGTGCTCCTGGGGTTCCAGCCCGTGCTGGATGGCGTTTTCAACCAGGGGCTGCAGCAGCAGCGGCGGCAATTGCCAGTTTTCCAGGTCCTCGGGCACGTCCAGCGTCCATTGCAGCCGCTCGCCCATCCGGATGTGCATGATCTGCAGATAGGCCCGGATCAGCGCCAGTTCATCCGCGAGGCTGGTGCGCAGCTGCCGGTTGCGGCGCAGGCTGCCGCGCAGCAAGGTCGTCAGGTGCAGCAACATCGCCTGGGCTTCGGCGGGCTGCGGCTCGATCAGGCTCAGTACCGTGGACAGGGTGTTGAACAGGAAATGCGGTTCGATCTGCGCCTGCAGCAATTGCAGTTCCGCCGCCTGCAGCAGCCGCTGCTGTTCGGCCCGCCGCAGTTTTTCTTCCTGCACTTCGGCCTGGGCGACGAACCAGCGCTGGCGGTGCAGGAAGATCAGTGAAAACAGCAGCCCGAACAGCAGCGCCGACGCCATGCTCAGCGCCAGCGCATGGGGATGGCTGCGCACCAGCGCCAGCGGGTCGTAGCCGAGCAGCAGCCCGGCCAGCGTCCAGCCGGCGATGCCGCCCAGGGGAATCGCCCACAGCACCTCGCCCAAGCCGGCCAGGGTCTTGCGCCGCAGCGCGGTCAGCCCGGCGATGGCGAAGACGATGGCCAGGCCGATGGACTGGGAATAGACCAGATTGGTCCAGCCGTCGTAGTCGCCCACGACGGTCAGGAACAGCGCGATGCCGCAGTTGCCGAGGATCACCCACAGCAGGTCGCGGCCAAAGCGGGCCAGGGAATCCGGGGCAACAGAAGAGGAACAGGGGAAAGGGAACACGGGGGAAACCTCGCTCAGTCGCCAATATACCGTCGCCCAGGGGCTTTCTGGACGAACGGCTCTCGCCCCGCCGCCGCGCCCCGCAAACCCGCCGCCGGCATGCCCGCGACCCCGATCCCCCCGCTCCGCTTGCGCCCCGACATCCGTTTTCCTTTCCCCGATTTCAAAATGCGATCTGCCAGCTGACAAAACCCAGTTGCCGGATCGGCAGCTGGGCGAAGGCCGAAGCGGCCGGGCCGGCGTAATGCCGCCAGCCCAGGCGCCAGCGCTGCCGGTCGCCGCGCCACTCGCCGCCCAGGGTCCAGGCCTGACCGCCATCCTCCGGCGTGCTCAGCGCCTCGATGTAAAGCAATCGGTCACCCTCGTTGCGGGTCAGCCGCAGCAGCAGGTTCCACGGCAACAGGTTGGCGCCCTGAAAACTTTGCGCGTTCCAGGCCAGATTGCCGGCCACCGCCGCGGCCGGCGCCAGCCCGGCCAGCTGGCGTTGCCGCTCCGACAACTGCTGCAGCGCCCGCCATGCCCCGGCGCCCCAGGCCGCGCCGTCGTACCAGGCTTCGGCCAGCATTTCCCAGCCCGCAGGCGAAGTCCATTGCCAGCCGGCGACCGCCTGAAAGAAGCGGCCGCGGCCTTGCCGGCTCAGGGGCGAATCCGTCGCCAGTGCTCCGGCCGCCGGGTCGGCAAGCAGCGCGTGGCGGACTTCCTCGCCCTGTTGCCGCCACAGCAGCGCCGCGTGCCAGGCGGAATCCGCATCGGGCGTCGCCATCAGGCCGCCGCCCAGCGCCCAGCCACGGCCGCGCTGATACTGGCCGATCAGGTGACTTTCCCGGCTGTCCGCATTCTCGAAGCGGCGCCAGGTCAGCGCCGGCTGTTGCGGGGTCTGCTCGGGAAAGCTGGCGACCAGGCTGCTGGCGCCTTCCCCGGCGGCGTCGGCCCGCAGGCGCTCCAGCGCGAGCAAGGGCACCCCGCGCAGCGGCAGCGGGTTGAAGCTGCGACGGTTCTCCTGCTGGATCAGGTCCAGCGGCCGGAAGCCGAAACCCAGCGGCGAAGCCAGCACCTTGCGGCCCAGGGTCCAGCCCCAGCCGTCCCCGCCCTGGCCGTCGTAATAGGCCTGCTGCACCTCGCCGTGCCATTGCGGGGTCTGGCCCGGCGCCGCCTCGCTGCGCCAGCCGCCCTGCAACAGCCAGCCTTCGCCACCCAGCCGGCCCTGCAGCTCCTGGCGCAACGTGCCGCCGCTGCGGCCGACCGTGGCCGGATAGCCGGGCGTC
>JBEBBF010000160.1:0-6739 GCA_041158545.1 Pseudomonadota bacterium
TAGGTCAGGCCGCGCAGTTTCAGTTGCCGCTTCAGTGCGGCGAGCAGCATTTGGCTTTCCTGCATGGTGGCGTTTTCCGATACTCAATGGCGCTTATTGTGCGTCCATTTTGATCTGGGTATCGCTTGGCGCGCTGCTCCGGCATGCTGCTGACGAATCCACTGACGAGAGCTTGCGATGCTGAAACGATTACCTGCCGGCCTGACCCTGGCCCTGATTGTGCTGGCGCTGGCCCATGGGCCGGTGGCGCAATTGCCGGACTACCACGCCTTCGCCGACCAGAGCCATTGGCTGGGCCTGCCCCATGCCGGGGACCTGTTGTCGAATCTGGGCTTCGTGTTGCTGGGGGTCTGGGGCGGGCGGGTGGCCTGGCCGCAGGCGGGGACGCCGGGGGCCAGCGGGCAGCGGCTGTTCATCGTCGCGCTGTTCGCCACCGGCTGGGGTTCGGCGTTTTACCACTGGGCGCCGGATGATTTCCGGCTGATCTGGGATCGGCTGCCGATTGCGCTGGCCTGCGCCGGTTTGCTGGCGGCGGTGCGGGCGTCCTGTCTGGTGCGGGAGTCGCTGCTCTGGACCGTCGGGCTGGCAAGTTTTGCCATCGCCGGGGTTGGCGGCTGGGTGGTCAGCGGCGATTTGCGCGCCTATCTGCTGCTGCAGGTGCTGCCGCTCCTGCTGATTCCGCTGTGGCAGGCCGGCGCCCGGCGGCCACGCCGGGAACGCCTTGCCTTTGCGCTGGCGCTGGCTGTCTATGTGCTGGCCAAACTGGCGGAGCTGGGCGATCACGCCTTGGCGGCACAACTGGCGCCGCTGACCGGGCATACGCTGAAGCATCTGCTGGCCGCGCTGGCGGCGGCGCTGATCCTCAACGAATGGCGGCAGCAGCGCCGGGGGTGATGGTCTTGGCGCCGCGGCGCCAGCCGGGCCGGAGTCCGCGGCTCGGGCTTATTTGATGATGTCGAGGTGGCCGATGCCGGCGGTGAGGTCGCGCTCCTTGGATTCCTTGCCGTGGAGCTTGATCTGCAGCCGCAGGTCGTTGAGCGAGTCGGCGTTGCGCAGCGCGTCTTCGTAGCTGATCTTGCCGGCCTCGTAGAGGTCGAACAGCGCCTGGTCGAAGGTCTGCATGCCCAGTTCCCGCGACTTCTTCATGATTTCCTTGATTTCGTGGATGTCGCCCTTGAAGATCAGGTCGGAAATGAGTGGGGAGTTGATCAGGATCTCGATACAGGCGGAGCGGCCCTTGCCGTCCTTGCGCGGGATCAGCCGTTGCGAAACCAGCGCGCGCAGGTTCAGCGACAGGTCCATCAGCAGCTGCTGGCGACGTTCTTCCGGGAAGAAGTTGATGATCCGGTCGATGGCCTGGTTGGAGCTGTTGGCGTGCAGGGTGGCCAGCGCCAGGTGGCCGGTTTCGGCGAAGGCGACGGCGTAGTCCATGGTTTCCCGGTCGCGGATTTCGCCCATCAGGATCACGTCCGGCGCCTGCCGCAGCGTGTTCTTCAGCGCTGCGCCCCAGTCGTCGGTGTCCATGCCGACTTCCCGCTGGGTGACGATGCAGTTCTTGTGGTCATGCACGTACTCGATCGGATCTTCGATGGTGATGATGTGGCCGTAGGTGTTGCTGTTGCGGTAATCGACCAGCGCCGCGAGCGAGGTGGATTTGCCGGTGCCGGTGCCGCCGACGAAGATGATCAGCCCGCGCTTGGTCATCGCCAGATCCTTCAGGACCGGCGGCAGCTGCAGCTCGTCCAGCGTCGGGATCGAGGTGTTGATGGTCCGGCAGATCAGCCCGACCCGGCCCTGCTGGACAAAGGCGTTGGCGCGGAAGCGGCCGATCCCGGCGGGGGAGATCGCGAAATTGCATTCCTTGGTCGATTCGAACTCGGCGGACTGGCGGTCGTTCATCACCGCACGGGCGAGTTCGGCGGTGTGCTGCGGGGTCAGGGTCTGGTTGGAGACCGGTGTGACCTTGCCGTCGATCTTGATGGCCGGGGGGAAGCCGGCGGTGATGAACAGGTCCGAGCCGCGCTTTTGCAGCATCAGCCGCAAAAGATCGTTCATGAACTGCATGGCCTGATCGCGTTCCATTCTTGCTCCTGCGTGCTGGCGGGGTGGGCGTTCGCGGCGTTCAGCCGCCGAACATGTCCTTGTTCATGGCCTTGGTGCGGGCTTCGGCCTGGGAAACGACATTGCGGCGGACCAGGTCCATCAGGTTCTGGTCCAAGGTCTGCATGCCGAACTGCTGGCCGGTCTGGATCGCCGAGTACATCTGGGCGACCTTGTTTTCCCGGATCAGGTTACGGATGGCCGGGGTGCCGATCATGATTTCGTGGGCGGCGACCCGGCCGGAGCCGTCCTTGGTCTTCAGCAGGGTTTGCGAGATCACGGCGCGCAGGGATTCGGACAGCATCGCCCGGACCATTTCCTTTTCCGCAGCCGGGAAGACATCGACAACCCGGTCCACGGTCTTGGCGGCGGAGGAGGTGTGCAGCGTGCCGAAGACCAGGTGGCCGGTTTCGGCGGCGGTCAGCGCCAGGCGGATGGTTTCCAGGTCACGCATTTCGCCGACCAGGATCACGTCCGGGTCTTCCCGCAGCGCCGAGCGCAGCGCGTTGCTGAACGACTGGGTGTGCGGCCCGACTTCCCGCTGGTTGATCAGGCATTTCTTGGATTCATGGACGAATTCGATGGGGTCTTCGACGGTCAGGATGTGGCCGTAATCGTTTTCGTTGATGTAATTGACCATCGCCGCCAGCGTCGTCGATTTGCCGGAGCCGGTCGGGCCGGTGACCAGCACCACGCCGCGGGGATACTCGGAAATCTGCTGGAAAATCTTCGGCGCGTTCAGCTCTTCCAGCGACAGCACCTTGGAAGGAATCGTCCGCAGCACGGCGCCGGCGCCCCGGTGCTGCACGAAGGCATTGACCCGGAAACGGGCCAGATTGGGAATCTCGAACGAGAAGTCACATTCGAGGTTTTCTTCGTAATGCTTGCGCTGCGAGTCGTTCATGATGTCGTACACCATGGCGTGCACATCCTGGTGCGCCAGCGGCGGCAGGTTGATCTTGCGCACATCGCCATGGACCCGAATCATCGGCGGCAGGCCAGCGGAAAGATGCAAGTCAGAGGCCTTGTTCTTGACGCCAAAGGCCAAGAGTTCGGTGATGTCCATCGGGGGGGAGTCCTTGTCCAGTCCGGGCGGGAGGGGGCGGGGCTGCGTGTATACTTGGCGCCCAGCGAATTTGCCAAAGGATTATGGACACAATCGCCAACAACCTGCAAGCCGTGCGGCAGCGCATCAATCGGGCTGCCGAGGCCGCGGGCCGGGCCCCGGAAACGGTGCGCCTGCTGGCCGTCAGCAAGACCTGGCCAGTGGAAAAACTGCGCCTCGCCGCCGCCGCCGGACAACGGGCTTTCGGGGAAAACTACCTGCAGGAAGGCCTGGAAAAAGTCGCCGCGCTGGCCAGCCTCGACCTGGAATGGCACTTCATCGGGCCGCTGCAAAGCAACAAGACCCGGCCGGTAGCCAGCCATTTCGCCTGGGTGCATACCGTCGAGCGGCTGAAGATCGCCGAGCGGCTGTCGGCGCAACGGCCGCTGGAATTGCCGCCGCTGCAGGTCTGCGTCCAGGTCAATGTCTCCGGCGAGGCCAGCAAGAGCGGCTGCCCGCCGGAGGAAGCCGTGGCCCTGTGCCGGGCGGTTGCGGCGCTGCCGCGGCTGCAACTGCGCGGGCTGATGGCGATTCCGGCGCCGGCCGAAGATTTTGCCGGGCAATGTCGGCCGTTCCTGCAGTTGCAAGCCTTGCTGCGGGACGTGCAGGCGGCCGGCCTCGATGTGGACACCCTGTCGATGGGCATGTCCGACGACCTCGAAGCGGCGATCCACGCCGGCTCGACGCTGGTTCGGGTCGGTACTGCAATTTTTGGAGAAAGAACCTACCCATGAAGATCTTGTTCCTCGGCGGCGGCAACATGGCCAACGCCCTGATCGGCGGCTTGCTGCAAAAAGGCTTTGCCGGCGCTGACATCCAGGTGGTCGAACTCAACGCCGACGCCCGGCAGAAGCTCGCCGACAGCTACGGCGTCATTTGTCACGGCGAGCTGGCCGCAGCCGATTTAGCTTTCGATATTCTGGTGCTGGCGGTCAAGCCGCAGCAGATGCAGGCGGCGGTGGCGCCGCTCGCCGGCCTGCTGACGCAGCAGGTGGTGGTCAGCATCGCCGCCGGCCTCAATCTGGCGGCCCTGTCCCGCTGGCTGGGCGGACACCGCAAGCTGGTCCGGACCATGCCCAACACGCCGGCCTTGATCGGCGCCGGCATCACCGGCCTCTACGCGCTGCCGGAAGTCAGCGCCGCCGAGCGCGCAGCGGCGGAACAGGTGCTGCAGGCGGTGGGCACCACGCTGTGGATCGACGACGAAAGCCGGATGGACGCGGTCACCGCGGTGTCCGGCAGCGGCCCGGCCTACGTTTTCCTGTTCATCGAGGCGCTGCAACAGGCTGCCGAGGAACAGGGTTTCAGCGCCGAGCAGGCGCGGCAGCTGGCGATTGAAACCACGCTGGGCGCCGCCCGGCTGGCCGCCGCCTCGCCGGAGCCGGCATCGCTGCTGCGGGAACGGGTGACCTCCAAGGGCGGCACCACCGAAGCGGCGCTGAAGGTCATGGCCGAACAGGGCGTCAAGGCCGGCATCGTCGCCGGGGTCGCCGCCGCCGAAGCCCGCGGCCAGGAATTGGGCCGCTTGCTGGGAGCCGCCTGAAATGACCCACGCCTTCCTGTTCCTGGTCGATGCCCTGGTCAGCTTTTTCACGCTGCTGTTCCTGGCGCGCTTTTTCATGCAGCTGTTCCGGGTGTCGTTCTCCAGCCAGTTGGGCGGTTTCGTCACCCAGTTGACCAACTGGGCGGTCAAGCCGCTGCGCCGCCTGATCCCCGGCTTTGCCGGCTATGACTGGGCCTCGCTGCTGCCGGCCTACGGGCTGCAGGTTTTCCTGGCCGCGCTGCTGCTGACGCTGCGCACCGGGATCGACTGGGAGCCGGGGCAACTCGCGGCGCTGGTGGCCTGGCATGGGCTGATCGGCTTGCTGCGCAGCGCGATCCACCTGCTCGTCGGCGTGCTGATCCTGCAGGCGGTGCTGTCCTGGACCAATCCGCATGCGCCGGTCGCCTGGACGCTGCAGCAGCTGACCCGGCCCTGGCTGGCGCCGATCCAGCGCGTCCTGCCGCCGATTTCCGGGATCGACCTGTCGCCGCTGGTGCTGATCCTGCTGGCGCAGCTGGTGCTGAGTTTCCTGGGATGAGCGAATGGTGCCGGACGGGCAGTGATGGCAGCCTCAGCCTGACGCTGCACATCCAGCCCGGCGCCAAACGCAGCGAAATCGCCGGGCTGCACGGCGATGCGCTGAAAATCCGGCTGGCGGCGCCGCCGGTCGATGGCAAGGCCAACGCCTGCCTGATCGAATTCGTCGCCGATTGCCTGGGCCTGCCCCGCGCCGCGGTCAGCCTGAAAAGCGGCCAGACCTCCCGGCGCAAGGTGCTGCAGGTGCAGTCTCCCCCGGCGGACGCCGTCCGCCGCCTGCTGCCCTAGCCGGCCAACCCGGCAGCCTGCTTTTCGCGCTACTCGCCCAGGTAGGCGGCGCGGACCCTGGGGTTGTCGAGCAGTTCGGCGGCGGGGCCGTGCAGCGTGATTTCCCCGCTTTCCATGACGTAGGCGCGCTGGCTGATTTCCAGCGCCAGCCGGGCGTTCTGCTCGACCAGCAGCGTGGTCATGCCCTGCTGCGCCACTTCCTGCACCACCTGGAAGATGCGTTCGACCATCAGCGGCGCCAGGCCCATCGACGGTTCGTCGAGCAGCAGCACCTTGGGCCGGCTCATCAGCGCCCGGCCGATGGCCAGCATCTGCTGCTCGCCGCCGGAGAGGGTGCCCGCCAGCTGGCCGGCGCGCTCCTTCAGCCGCGGGAAGCGGGCGTACATGCGGTCGAGGTCGGCGGCGATTTCCCCGTGGTCGTCGCGGCAATAGGCGCCCATCTGCAGGTTTTCCTGGACGCTCAGCCGGGGAAAGACGCCGCGGCCTTCCGGCACCAGCGCGATGCCGGCGCGGATGATCTCGTGGGGCGGCAGCCGGCTGATGTCCTGGCCGCGGAAATGCACGTCGCCGCCGCGGGCGTCGAGCATCCGGGCGATGGCCTTCAGCGTGCTGGTCTTGCCGGCGCCGTTGGCGCCGATCAGCGCCACGGTTTCGCCTTCATTGACGTGGAAGGTGATGCTGCGCACCGCCTGGATGCCGCCGTAGGCGACGTGGAGTCCGGTCACTTCGAGCATCAGCCCCCCAGATACGCTTCGATGACGCGTTGATCCTTCTGCACGATGGCCGGCACGTCCTCGATCACCAGCGCGCCGTAGTCGAGCACCGCGACGCGGTCGCACAGGCCCATCACCAGCTTCACGTCATGCTCGATCAACAGCACCGTCGTGCCATCGCGCCGGATACCCTCGATCAGCTCGCGCAGTTCAGCCGTCTCGGCCCCGTTCATGCCGGCCGCCGGCTCGTCCAGGCAGAGCAGTTGCGGCTCGGTAGCCAGGGCGCGGGCGATTTCCAGCCGGCGCTGGTCGCCATAGCTCAGCGTGCGCGCCTTGAACTCGGCGTACTTGCCGATGCCCACGTAGTCCAGCAGTTCCTGCGCGCGCTGCGCGATCTCGGCCTCTTCCTTCTTGAAGCCGCCGGTGCGGAAGACCGCGCCGATCAGCCCCGAG
>JBEBBF010000161.1:0-5219 GCA_041158545.1 Pseudomonadota bacterium
GGGGAAAACCCGGTATTCCAGCGGGCTCAGGTGATCCTGGGCCAGCCGCTGATACAGGCTGGCGGCAGCGTGTCCGCCGTCGGCCATGCTGATCGAGGCGCAGCCGATCAGGTGTTCGTAGCGGTTTTCGAGCATGTATTGCGCCAGCCCGGCCCACAGCAGCGTGATCGTGGCGCCGGAGCGGTAATCCGGATGCACGCAGGAGCGGCCAATCTCGACCATGCGCGGGAACAGGTGCTGCAGGCGGGTGAGGTCAAATTCGTTGTCGGAATAATGGCCAATGCGGCGGGCGTTTTCCGGGGACAGGATGCGGTAGGTGCCGACCACTTCGGCGCTGGTTTCGTCGCGTACGATCAGATGCTGGCACCAGGGATCGTAAATGTCCTGGTCGATGCCGGGCTCGCGGACTTGCAGTCTGGCGCCCAGTTCTTCAGCAAAAATCCGGTAGCGCAGGCGTTGGGCTTCGCGAATTTCGTCGTCGCTGCTGGCCAGGGCAACCCGCAGTTGCGGGCGCGGGGCGCGGGTCCGGACCGGGGCTTCAATCCGCAGATTGGTTTCTTCGGCTTCCATCATTGAGTTCCTCCATAGGTGGAACTCAATGTAAGGAAAGCGGATTACAGCCCCGTGATTCGCCGGTGACGCTTTGGTTTCAGTGGGTGACGCGGGTTTCGCCGCTGCCGGAGAGGACGCGAACCCGGTCGCCGGTGCGGAAGGCCATCGGGTCGCCTTCCTGGACGATGGCGATGACCTGGCCGCTGTCGAGCTTGATCGTCAGCTCCATCGCCTGCTTCTTGTTGGTGGCGTCCTCGATGCCGTGACCCGCCAGTCCGCCCAGCACCGCGCCGACCACGGCGCCGACGATCTGGCCCTTGCCGCCGCCGATATTGCTGCCAGCAACGCCGCCGACCACCGCGCCGGCGGTGCTGCCGACACCGGACTTGGTGCCTTCCATCTGGACTTCACGCACGGATTCGATGACGCCCATCCGGACGCTCATTTCGCGGCGGGTTTGTTCCCGGCTGTAAACGTCGCCGGAGCGGCTGCTGGCGCAGCCGGCGAGCGTCAGAACGGCGAGCAGGCTGGTGATCAGGATACGGGTTCGCATGGTGATGCTCCGTGGGTTACCAGAGTTTCTGACCAAAGGCGCGCTGGTAGCGTTCGCCGATTTCTTCGCGGCAGACCTTGTGGTTCTGGCCGCCCCGGTGGGCGATCTTGATCGAGCCCATCAGTGAGGCCAGCTGGCCGGTGGTTTGCCAGTCATAGCCATTGACGATGCCGTACAGCAGGCCGGAGCGGTAGGCGTCGCCACAGCCGGTGGGATCCACCACCGCTTCGGCGGGGACGCAGGGGATGCGGTACAGCTGGCCGTCGGCGTAGATGTCCGAGCCTTCGCCGCCGCGGGTGACGATCAGCGCCTTGACCCGGCCGGCGAGTTGTTCGAGCGAATGGCCGGTGCGATCACACAGCAGCTGGGCTTCGTAGTCGTTGAAACAGGCGTAGGTGGCCAGGTCGATGAAATCCATCAGGTCGTCGCCGCTGAACATCGGCATGCCCTGGCCCGGATCGAAGACGAAGGGGATGCCGGCAGCGGAGAAATCGCGGGCGTGCTGCAGCATGCCTTCCCGGCCGTCCGGGGCAACGATGCCCAGCTCGACCGGGCCGGCGTTCTGCACCTGGTTGAGGTGGGAGAAGCTCATCGCACCGGGGTGGAAGGCGGTGATCTGGTTGTCGTCCAGATCGGTGGTGATGAAGGCCTGGGCGGTGAAGCTGCCGGGGATCAGGCGTACCTGAGCGCGGGATAGGCCCAGCTGGTCGAGGCGATCCAGGTAGGGCGGGGCATCGTCGCCGACGGTGGCCATGATCAGCGGGTCGCCGCCGAGCAGCTTCAGGTTGTAGGCGATGTTGCCGGCGCAGCCGCCGAATTCACGGCGCATTTCCGGGACCAGGAAGGCGACATTCAGGATGTGGATCTGTTCCGGCAGGATGTGGTTCTTGAACTGGTCCGGAAAGACCATGATGTTATCGAAGGCGATGGAGCCGCAAATCAGCGTGGACATGGTGTGGGGCAGTCAGGGGTAGAAAACGTAAAGGCGGTAACCGACAGCGGCCAATTCCTTGGCGTCGATCCACAGTCGGGTATTGATGTCGCTGCCGCCCTCGAAACGGGCCGGGGCGCCGGCGGGGAGGTAATCCTCGGGGCGCAGTACCCGACGGGCGACCACGGCTTCGTGGGTGTCGGTCAGTGTCAATTCCAGCGCCGGCCAGGCCTGGGCGTGGGCAGATTTGTTGCGCAGGCTGGCCTGCAGGATCAGCAGCGAGCGGGCGCTGTCCGACTGCAGGTCGGTGGATTCAATGCTGATTTCCTCGGCATGGGTCGGCAGCGGAATTTCCAGGCCGGCGGCGGTGAAGGCTGAGCGTAGTGCAGGGACGGCGCGGCTGAGTTCGCTGCGGAAATGCACGGCCAGCTGCAGGGCGAGCGCCAGCACCAGCAGGCCGGTGGCGAGAGCGAAGGGCCAGACCGGTCGCGTGTCCTCCGGGGCGTCAAGGCCGGACAGGGGCGACAGCGGCGCCGCGGACCAGCGGCTGTAACCGGGGGCTTCGGTGAGGTCGCGGGCGGCGACCAGCCCGGCTTCACGGGCGGCATCGGTGATGCCGTCGCCTGCCGGGGGCGGCGCCTCGATGTTGAAACGGGGTTCCAGGCGGGGTTCTTCCCGCTGGGTGGCGGAGGAGGATGCCGAGTCCGGCTTTTTCCACGCCGTCGCCGCGGCGGGGGACGGTGCCGCACTGGCCGGGGCGGCCGGACGGATGCGCGGCGGTGCGTTGCCGCTGGCAATCTGCTCCAGCAGTTCTGCCTCGCTGAGCGGCGTCTCCGCGGGCGTCGGCGTGTCCGGGGTTTCGTCCACCAGCGCTGCCAGGGCATCGAAGACCGACTGGCAATTGCCGCAGCGGACCTTGCCCGAGCGCACGCGCAACTGTTCCGGGGTCACCCGGAAAATCGTGCTGCAGTTCGGACAACAGGTGCGCATCGTGCCTCAGTCCCTCTGGCCGGCCAGGCAGACCCAGCCCTCGCGGCTGTCGAAGACCGCCAGCTTCAACCAGGGCTGGTAGATGGCGATGATTTCTTCGGTCTGCTCGACCAGGATGCCGGACAGCGCCAGTTTGCCGCCGGGGCGGACATGGGCGCAGATCGCCGGGGCGAGCATCTTCAGCGGGTTGGACAGGATGTTGGCGACGACCAGATCGTATTCGCCGGCCAGCGGCGCCGCGGAGTCGCAGAAACGACCGCTGACCCCGTTGTTGGCGGCATTGGCTTCGGCGGTGATCACCGCCTGCGGGTCGATGTCCACGCCGGAAATGGCGCCCGCACCCAGCCGGGCTGCGGCGATGGCCAGGATGCCGGAACCGCAGCCGTAATCGAGCAGCGTGCAGCCGGCGTCGACATGCTTTTCCAGCCATTCCAGGCAGAGCCGGGTCGTGGGATGGGAGCCCGTGCCGAAGGCCATGCCAGGGTCGAGGATCAGGTTGATGGCGTTCGGGTCTGGGGCGGTGTGCCAGGACGGCACGATCCACAGCCGCGACGAAACCTGAATCGGATCAAATTGCGACTGGGTCAGCTGGACCCAGTTCTGCTCGGCGACCGGCTCGATCCGGAAGTCCTCGGGCGCCGGGATGCCCAGGTTCGCCGCGGCTTCCGCCAGCAGCGCCGGGATATCGGCGTCGGGTTCGCACAGCACCAAGAGCCGGGAGCGGTTCCATCCCGGTGTCGAGATGGAACCCGGTTCGCCGAACTGGGGTTGCTCTTCCGGCGTGCCGGCATCGGCGTCTTCGATGCTGGCCGAGAGCGCTCCGGCTTCCAGCAGCGCATCGCACAGGGGCTCGGCGTGCGCCGCATCGGTAAGCAGGCTGACTGACAGCCAGGACATGAACGACTCCCTTACTTTTTCACCTCGCCCTTGTCGGCGAGCCTTTGTTCCAGATAGTGGATGCTGGTGCCGCCTTCGACGAAGCGGGCGTCCTGCATCAATTCCTGGTGCAAAGGAATATTGGTCTTGATTCCTTCAACGCTCATTTCCGACAGGGCGATGCGCATGCGGCGGATGGCCTGCTCGCGGGTGTCGCCGTGGGCAATGACCTTGGCGACCATCGAGTCGTAATGAGGGGGCACAGTATAGCCTTGGTAGATGTGGGAATCGACCCGAATCCCAGGTCCACCGGGGGGGTGATAAAAACTGATCTTGCCGGGGGAGGGCATGAAATTGAACGGGTCTTCCGCATTGATTCGGCATTCGATGGCGTGGCCGCGGAAGGCGATGTCCCGCTGGCGGAAGCGCAGTTTTTCGCCGAACGCGATGCGAATCTGCTCCTGGACGATATCTACGCCAGTGATCGATTCGGTAACCGGATGCTCCACCTGAACCCGGGTGTTCATCTCGATGAAGAAGAACTCGCCGTTTTCGAAGAGGAATTCGAAAGTGCCGGCGCCGCGGTAGCCGATCCGGCGGCAGGCTTCGGCGCAACGTTCGCCGATCCGGGAAATCAGCCGGGGCGGAATGTTCGGCGCCGGCGCTTCCTCGATGACCTTCTGGTGGCGACGCTGCATCGAACAATCGCGCTCGCCCAGATACACCGCGTTGCGGTGCTCGTCGGCAAGTACCTGGATTTCCACATGGCGGGGGTTTTCCAGGTAGCGCTCCATGTACACCACCGGGTTGCCAAAGGCGCTCTGGGCTTCGGTGCGGGTCATCTGCACCGCGTTGATCAGCGCAGCTTCGGTGTGCACCACGCGCATGCCGCGACCGCCGCCGCCGCCAGCGGCCTTGATGATCACCGGGTAGCCGACTGCGCGGGCGATCCGGATGATTTCCTTGGTGTCATCGGGCAGGGCGCCGTCGGAGCCGGGGACGCAGGGCACGCCCGCCGCCTTCATCGCGTCCTTTGCGGAGACCTTGTCGCCCATCAGCCGGATCGTCTCGGCCCGCGGGCCGATGAAGACAAAGCCGGAAGATTCGACACGTTCGGCGAAATTGGCGTTTTCCGACAGGAAACCGTAGCCGGGGTGGATCGCTTCCGAATCGGTCACTTCCGCTGCGGAAATGATCGCCGGGATGTTGAGGTAGCTCAGTGCCGACGGGGCCGGGCCGATACAGACCGACTCGTCAGCCAGCTTGACGTACTTGGCTTCCCGGTCGGCTTCGGAATGGACCACGACGGTCTTGATA
>JBEBBF010000162.1:0-5415 GCA_041158545.1 Pseudomonadota bacterium
GCAGCGGCAAAACGCAAACCCAGATCAAGCCGCCGAGAAACGTCGACAAGGACCATCCGTCTGCCCGGCGGTCATCGGTCGCGCCACGCCAACTCATGCCGTTTCTCCCGATTGCAGCGGCCGTTCATCGGACAAATAGGCCAGCGGATAGGGCAGCGGCGCCCCGGCCTGTTGCGACAAGCGGTTGATCTCCCGCTTCAGCTCGATCATGTTCAGTTCCCGATCCACCATCGCCCGGTTGAAACGCTCCAGTTCCGCATTGCGCTGCGCCAGGGATTCGGTCTGCTGCCGCAGGGCCAGTTCGGTCTCCTTGCGGTCGCTGACATCCCGGTCCAGCCCGCGGTAGCCGAGGAAACGGCCATCCGCGGCAAAGATCGGCGTGCCGTTGGTCTGGATGTAGCGCAGGCTGCCGTCCTTGCGCAGGTTCAGGTTATCCAGATCACGGAAGGGCAGGCGCCGGGCCTGCAAATCGTCAAGCAGCCCCTTCACCCGCCGGGCTTCGTCCGGCGGCATGAAGTCAAAGGGCGTCTTGCCAAGAATTTCCGCCTCGGTATAGCCCAGCAATTCGAAGACGCTGCCGGAGGCATAGGTGTAGCGCCCTTCGGGATCGATTTCCCAGATCCAGTCGGCGGAAACCTGGGCAATGTCGCGGAAACGGCGCTCGCTGCGCTGCAACGCGGCCTCGTGCTCCTTGCGCGCCGTGATGTCCCTGGCCAGGCCATACACCCCGACCACCCGGCCGTCGCCATCGAGCAGCGGGCCGCTGGTCAGATCGAGCACGCAATCCTGCCCGGCGTGTTGCAGCAGCAGTTCATCGTGACGACGGGCTTCACCGGCCAGCACGGCCTGATCGATCTGCCGCAACCGCTGCAGCAGCGGTGCCGGCAACAGCGCCTCGCCCTGCTGCCCCAGCAATGCTGCGGCTTCCACCCCGAACAAGCGGGCCGCAGCCTGGTTCAGCAGCAGGTAAGCCCCCTGTTTGTCCCGGGCGAAAATCGCATCTTCCGAGGCGCCGGCCAGCGCATTGAGCAGTTGCAGGGTTTGCAACTGCTCGACCTGGGCGCCGCGCAATTGCTCCCCGGCCTCCAGCTGATCCTGCTGCCGCAGCAACACCACGCTGACGCCGAGGATGAACAAGGCCAGCAGCCCGGCGAGGCTGATCCAGCGGATGTCGTGAATGGCCTCGCCGTAGAACTCGTCCCGGTCCATCCGGGCGACCAGCACCCAGTCGCTCTGCGGCACCTTCTGCGCCAGCCCCAGCACCGGCTGATTGTTTGCACCCAGGCCGCTGACGGCATCCTCGCCCTGGCCATTTCGCCACAGCTTGGCCGCTAGCCGGGGAGAATCCAGCGGGATGCGCACCACGCCATGGCCGCCAGCGTCAGGCTGGACCGCATTCAGCACCAGCAGGCTGTCGCCCTCCCGGCTGAGCAGATCAATGCCGCCACTGACATTCGGCAGAGGCCAGATGCGCAAAGTCGGGAACAGCCAGTGTTCCGGATCGGCATGCATCACCATCACCCCGCGGACGTTCCCGGCCAGCGGCGCCAGCACATCCAGGTGCATCGCGCCCTGTTGATCCAGATACGGCCCGACCCGGCGGGTTCGGCCATCGCGCAGGGATTCCGCCAGCGCGGCCCGCAGCCGCAGGCCCGGTTCCAGATTCAGCCCGTCATGCCACAGCACCTTCTGGTTGGCATCCACCAGCATGGAACCGCTGAAACCGCGGTTTTGCCGGAATTGCTCCAGGCGCGCGCGCAGCCTTTCGCCGCTGCCCGCATCTCCGGCCTGCCACTGCCGGTAAAGCTCGGCGACGAAGCTGCTGCTCTGGATGAATTCCGCGTCGGCCTGGCGTTCCCGCAGCCAGTCGCCCACCTGGCCCGCCTTCAATTCCGCCATCGCCCGCAACACAGCGGTCTGTTTGTCGTGCTGACGGCCAAAGCTGTAACTGCCCGCCACCCCGACCAGCACCAGCACCGCCAGCGCGATCAGCCACAAGGGCAACTGCGGCCAGCTCAGCCGGCGGATGCCATCCTGCTCCCCGCCCCCATGCAGGCGGCGGATCAGCCAGTACAGCAGCAGGGACGTCACCGCGACGAAAAACCAGCCCTTCAGCGTACTGGCCAGCAGCATCCGCGCCGGATCGGGAAACAGCCACTGCACCAGCCGGTCGGACAACAGAATCCACAACGAGGCCCCGGTGGCATAGATCAGCACCACCGAAAGAATCCGGATCGGCGGCACGGGGGCAGAAGCGGGGCTTGCAGCAGAAGACGAAGTGAAGGCGGACATGAACGAATCCGGGAAAGGCGACTGAATCCGACTAGCTTGGTCGGGAAATAGTTGCCCACTTCAGCACCGGAAACCGGGAAATAGCTTGATTCAGGTCAATTTCACTATTCGCAAAGCCTTAACCGGCAATAAGTGATAGCAAAAACCCTGAAAACCCGAAAAAACCGTCCACTTCCATACCAGATTTGAAAAAGCAGCGCCCGACGCGGCACTCACGGCGCAAAACGCAGCCAGCGGCCCGCGCCGCAGCGCGTTCCGCCGCCGCTCAGCCCAGCACCTGTTCGTAGGCCCGGCGCAGCAATTGCCGCTCGACCTCGCTCAGCGAGCGGGTCTCCGTCAGCGCGATGAAACGGCCGTGCAGCCGCTCGGCGGCGGCAAACGGCGGATCAATGCTGTTGAACAGCGCCAGCAGCACCGGCACATCCCCTTCCGGGGTGTCGACCCAGGCGCTGAATTCCGGCTCCGGCTCCAGCTCGTCCGGCGCCAGGCCGAGATGCAGCTCCGCCTCCCGCAGCAAGGCGGTCGGATGAATCTGGATCTTCGGCGAATAGCCCTCTTCCCGCAGGACGGACAGGGCCGGCAGCGGCTGGAAGGCCAGCACCCCGTGGCTCAGACAGAAGAAACGCACCCGACCGCTGGTTTTCTGCTTGTGCAGCAGGATCAGGCGGGGAGAAGGCGTCGCGCTCATCGCAGGTATTCCCCCAGCACCGCGTCACCGCGCAGCCGCTCCGGCGGCCGCCCCCAGACCTGGACCGCCTCGACATAGTGGCCAGGCTGCTGCGGATGCGGCAGCAGCACCTGGTATTCGGCGAAAACCCGGCCGTCCGGGAACAGCGTGACCTTGCCGTACCGGCTCTGGCCCTGCCAGACCCCGATCCGGCTGACCTCGCCGGAATAGGGGTCCAGGGCCTCGCTGAACGCCAGCCCGGACCAGACCGGCTCGTCCCCCAGGGACAAGCCGAGTTTTTCCGCCTGCTGGCGCAAGGCCAGACAGACCGCCTCGCCCAGTTCCGCCGACCAGTCCGCCATGCTCAGGCCGGCGCGTAGGTGTAGCAGTTCTTCGGGCACACCCGGCCGCAGGAGCCACAACCGATGCAATCCATGGGATTGGCCAGGGACATCACCATCATGTTGTCGTCTTCGCCCTCATCGTCGTCATCCAGCTCCCGCTCGACCAGATCGAGCACGTTGCGGGGGCAGACCTTGTAGCAGCGGCCGCAGCCGATGCAGCGGGACTGATTGAGGTCCGTCACGAATTGCGGGGTCCATTCCTTACCGCCGCGGGTCAAACCGGTAATCATCTTCAACCTTTCTGCGCTGCTTGCAGCCGGGCGTTGGCATCGGCCCAGGCCTTGCAGGCTTCAAACGTGGATTGGGACAGCGCGGGAATCTCCTGATAGGCGGCCGGCAAGCGGTCCTCCACCAGGTCATGCATCTGCGAAGCCCACTCGGAGGCGATGCGCTTCAACTTCTTCACCTCCTTGTCGAGGGCCGCCAGTTCTTCGGCAGTCATCTCCGCCCCCGCTTACAGACCAGCGACCACCGGATACTGGCCGATGCGCTCCAGCGCCACGCCCAGGATCTTGTCCGCCTCGTCCTTCATCTTCGACAGGCTGGCAAAACCGAAGCGATGCACGTCGCGCAGCGTCCGGTCCACCGCGACCAGCTTGCCGACGGTGATCAGCGACCGGCCGAAGCCCTCGTGGGTCAGATGCACCAGCGGCACCGCCAGCAGCTTGCATTCCTTCTCGATCAGCACCGCAATCGCGTTGTAGAAGGCCTTGACGCGGGAAATGGTCTCGTCGTCCGGGTCGCCGATCAGCGGAATCTCCGCCTTGCGCTCCTTGGTCAGCACGAAGGGGGACAGGATCTTTTCCACGCTCCAGCCGTTGTAGGTGCCATAGGTGTCCAGCGCCCGCATCTGGCGGGCCATTTCCTTGACGAAATCGGTTTCGAAGATGGGATCAGCGCTCATGGGAAAACTCCTGTTGGGAAAGGGAATAAGTCGTGGGCAGCGGTAACAGCACCGGCTGCGGCAGCCAGCCCGGCAGCAACGGCAGGGCAAAACGGGCGAGGCAGAGCGCCAGCAGGAAACCGGCCAGCGCGCCCAAGGCCGCCGCCGCATCGCTGCCCTGCCACAGCACCCCCAGCCCTGCGCCCAGCAGCAAAGCCAGCACCGGGAACAGATAACCCAGCAGCGCCAGCCCGCGCAGCCGGCTCTCGGCGATGGCCACCTTGACGTTCTGACCGGGCTGCCAGCCCCCGCCTGCATCCTTGAGGGTCAGCAAGGTAGCCGGCCGCCCCGCCGCCATCCGGCCGACGCCACAGCTGCCGCCCTGGCCGCAGGACGCACAACCGGCCGTCGCCAGCGCGACCACGACCCGGTCGCCCGCCACCTGCTGCACGACACCTTCGTGTTCGATCATGCTCATCCCTGCCAGCCCTCTTCTTCCATCGCCGAGAAGCGGTCGCTGGCGCGGGCCTTGGCCTGGGCGGCCAGCGCCCGGTCGATCCACGGGACGCCGCCATCGCGCAGGGACTGGGAAATCTCCTGCAGCAGTTCGTCGATGCCATCCACCTCGCCGATCCGGATCGGCTGGATGCCCCTGGCCAGCAACTGCTTGATCGCCGAAGCGCCGATGGCCATCACATAGACCGCGTGGCAGCCGGCGAGAAAATCCACCTTGGCGGCCAGCTTGCCCTCGTTGCCATCCATCGCCTCGGCAGCGAATTCGCCGATGCCGACCAGGCTGGCCTTGTCGGTGCTGATTTCGTAGATCGAAAACGCCTCGGCGGCGCCGAAGTGCTGATTGACCCGACTGCGGTCGGTGGACGCAAAAGCAACCTTGAGCACGGCGGATTCCTCCCGCTTAATGGACCAGACCAGCTGCAGCCGACGGGACGACATGGGATTCGCCTCGACCGGCATCGCGTGCGCTGCCGGCCCAGTAAAGGGATCGATAGGGTTCGAGTTCATGGTGTTGGCTCAGCATCAGGTTGGCGATATCGAACAAGGCCTGCCGCGTGCCGCGGTAGCCCACCCAGGTCCGGGCGTAGCCCCCCACCAGGTCATACTGGGGAAAGCCCGCCCGCAACAACGGCACCCCCAGCCGGGCGGCGGCA